>RQCD01000181.1 GCA_008668455.1 Clostridia bacterium | reverse complement strand
TATATAATGACAGGAATAAAAAATTTACGCAAGTGTAAAAATATTTACTTTACAGAGGTGTTTTTGTCATGACAAACAATAAATTACGCGTTGAAATTTTAGGAAGAGTGTTTAACTTGGTTTCCGGAACAGAGGAAGCAAGTTATATAGCCGAGGTGGCAGAAAAGGTAGACGCTAAAATGAAAGAAATAAAGCATTCAAATCCCCATCTAAGCTATGAGGATGCGGCTGTTTTATCGGCTTTGAATTTTTGTGATGATCTGACAGCAATGAAGCTCTCGGCACAGCAGGCGCAGGAGACAGAGGCAGACAGCATCCGCAGTCAGTTGGTGGAGTATTCTAAGGAATTATCAAATGCAACTGCAACCATTAAAAAGCTACAAAAGGAAATCAATCAGTTGAAGCTTGGAAGTCAGGAAAAAAGAACACATCGGGAGTATGCAAAGCATGATAAATACGACGGAGCAACGCTGCAGCAATAATGTAAAGAATTAAACTTTACATAGAAAGGACGGCTTATGGAATTACTTGCGCCGGCAGGCTCATATCAGGCATTGCGTGCTGCTGTGCATAGCGGAGCAGATGCTGTTTATATCGGAGGAACAGAATTTTCGGCGCGCCGGACGGCGGACAATTTTTCGCCGGAACATATGAAGAAATGGATTGATTACTGCCATCTTTATGGGGTGGCAGTTCATGTCGCGGCAAATACTCTGATCAAGGAAAAAGAGGCTGCGGCTTTTTTGGCTTATATTGAGACTTTGAATCGGATGGGCGTTGATGCTGTAATTATTCAGGATCTTGGTATGGCTGAATCTGTCCGTCAAGCCTTTCCGGAGCTTCCGCTCCATGCTAGCACGCAAATGACGGTTTCGTCGCTTGAAGGAGTACGCTATTTGGAGAATATGGGTTTTACTCGTGTTGTTCTGTCAAGAGAATTAAGCCGGGAGGCAGTTGCAGAAATTGCGGAAAATTCACATGCGGAGCTTGAGGTATTTGTGCATGGCGCATTATGTATGTGCTATTCCGGTCAGTGTCTGATGAGCAGTATGATTGGCGGAAGAAGCGGAAATCGCGGGCTTTGTGCCCAGCCATGCAGGCTGCCGTACACATTATATGACGGCAAAAAAAAGGAAAAACAGGGATACTTACTGAGTCCAAAGGATTTATGCTTGGCAGACGAGCTAAACGAGCTTGACAAAATAGGGGTTACCTCACTGAAAATTGAAGGCAGATTGAAACGTCCGGAATATGTTTCGACCGTTGTTGGAGTATATCGGAAATGTCTGGATGAAGCCCGTCCGGCAAATGCACAGGAGAAAAAGCAGCTTGCGGATGCATTTTGCCGCAGCGGTTTTACAAAAGGATACTGGAAAAATCAGATTTCCGGATCAATGATGAGCTATCAGACGCCCGGAAATACTGCCGATGGTGCATATACTGAAGAAGCTGTCCGGCGGTGCAGAGAGGAAGTCAAAAAGATTCCGGTAAAGCTTTCAGCCGTTTTAAAAACTGGAAAGCCTCTGATTTTGACCATGTCGGATCAGGACGGACACAGCGTTACAGAAACAGGCGCTGTCTGTTCAGAAATCGCCCAAACCCGTCCGCTTGACCGGGAAAGACTTTCAGAGCAATTAAATAAATTAGGAAATACCCCCTATAAGTCAGAGCAGATATATATAGATTTAGAGGATGGAGTTGCGCTTCCTATCCGGGAGCTAAATGAGGTTCGGAGAAAGGCTGTCGAACAATTAAATATCGCGCGGACAAAAAGAGAGGAACGTATAAAAAGATCATTTCCGAAAGACGTTTTTCCAAAGCGGGAGGCCTCAAAGCCAGAATTAACGGTTTTTGCTTATACCAAAGAGCAGGCAGAAGCTGTGTTAGAGTTTCCGGTTTGTCGTCTATACGCTCCTGCTGCTGTCCTTTCAACACTTCCGAAGTCTGATTCTATCGAATATGTTACAGTTTTACCGGCGGTGGATCAGGATAACAGCAAGACAGCTTCAGTTCTGACTGAGGGGGTGTTGATTTCTCATTTTTCACAGCTTGCCAAATATCCTGGAAAAAAATATTACGGAGACTTTCGTCTGAATATTTATAATAGCGCATCAATCCGGCATTATCAGAGACTAAACAGTGTTATGCCATCGGTGGAATTGAGTGTTCATGAGCTTTCAGAGCTTTCCGGAGCAAAGCCGTTAGAGCTGTTTTCTTATGGCAGAGTTCCTTTAATGGTAATGGAAAACTGTCCGTCCAAGGCTTGTGCCGGAATTTGCAGACCGCTTGGATGTGCATTGGAGGATCGGCACAGAGAGCGCTTTCCGCTGATATGCGATTCTGCCTGCCATCGGATTTTATTAAACTCCAAACCGATTGATACTGCAGATCGTCTTTCAGAAATAAAAGGAGTTTCGGCATCCTTCTACAGACTTTATTTTACAGTGGAGTCCGGCGCAGAATGTAAAATGCTGTTAAAACGTTACCTGAACGCATTAGACGGAAAACCGGTTGCGCCTTTAAAGGAAAATACCTTTACACGCGGACACTATTTCCGCGGTGTGGAATAAATTGAGAATAAAACGGTTATGATAGAAATTAGAGGAAATTCAACATGAAAAAATTTGTTTTAGCGTCTGCGTCTCCGCGCAGAAAGGAGCTTTTAGAGCAATTAGGACTTCGGTTTGATATTTTGGTGTCAAATGCGGAAGAAAGCTGTGTCAAAAACGAATCACCGGAGCTGTATGTACAGGAGCTGGCTTTGTTAAAGGCAACTGCAAGCTATCAGATGTTACAGCAGGATTGTTATCTGATTTCCGCAGATACGGTTGTATGCTTTGAAGGCAGAATTTTAGGAAAACCAAAGGATCGCCGAGACGCAGCCTGTATGCTCCATACTCTTTCCGGCAATTGGCATGAGGTTTATACCGGATTCTGCATAATGCGCACAAAAGACGGCTACACTG
>RQCD01000017.1 GCA_008668455.1 Clostridia bacterium | reverse complement strand
TCCGAAAGCTGCACCATATCTGTATTTTTCAAAGAAATCGCCGCACCGACGCCGCTTTTCGGATTTCCTTTTGTTCCGGCATGCCGGATTTTCAGGGTCAAAAATTTGAGCGTAACAGCAGAGGAATCTGAAATCTCCGCCGCATACCGGCATCCGGAAATGACCGGATTTTCTCCCTCTCCCCATGCCGATACCGACACATGCTCTGCGTTTGAGAGGTTCAGCGTTCCCTCATAGGTACAGCCGCGCCGGAAAAGAATCTGATCGCCCTCGGAAAACCGGCAAAAAGCCAGCTTATCAAGCGTTTTCCAGGCACTTTCCGGGGTTTTTCCGTCCTTGTGATCGTCTCCGGAAATGCCGTCTATATAATAGGTTGTATTCCCCTCCGAATAAACCGGTACTGTCACCTCTGCCAGCCGCCATTGCGACACCGATTCGACATATAGCTTTGTTCCCCCGGAAAAACAGCCGATTGCTCCGGTGGAAAAGGTATCGTCCGAAAACTCCAAAGCGTTCTGTCTGTTTACCTCAACGAAAAAATTATTCCGATCCGCCATCACCGTCAGCATATACAGCCTGTCCGAAAGCGCCGGACACACGCTCTTTTTTAATAATGTATCCTGCCCGTTCTCCCGGCGGTATGCCAAAATCCGTTCGCCGTCTAACCTGATCCGGTAGCCGTCTTGATTTTCCTGCGTCCGGATGGAAATGCCGATTGCTCCTTTTGAAAAATTGTCCGCACCCATCCGAGCCTGAACCAGAAAATTGTCCCCGGTCATCTCCGGAAATGTTACAAATGCTTCTTCCGTACCATCCTGCACCAGCTTTTTTCCGTTTCCGACCGGATTCTGTTCCGAAACCTGTGCATTTTGCAGCAGCATTTTTGTTGCCCAGCTTCCAAAGCCGACCCAGCCGGCAGAAAGCGGCAGTCCGGACTGGTATAAAATCAGCGCTCCGTCCTGATACACCGCCGCCGTATCCTCAAAAATTTCCACACGGAGGGTGGTTTTCTCATCCTTTTTCAATGCTCCGCCGCCGGGATATTCCGCTCCGCCTGCCGTCAGCCTTGATCCGCTCCGGTTCAGCTCTACTGCGGCATAATCCGAACCGGACAGCATCGAAAAATACAAAAACACGCATGCCTCCTCCGACTGCGGCGTGATCTCTGCCGATAAAACCGGATTTTTGTATTGCTCCTTCCAGACAGCCTTTAAAACTGCCGCCTCCTCCGATTCCTGAAAAATGCCCTCTCCGGTTTCACTCCATTCTCCCGAAACAACAACAAAGCGTGAATCCTCTATTGTCACAGCCTCTGCATCAGGTTTTTCCATCTCCCGGATGCTCCAATCACCGGAATCTGCTAAATACCCCTGCTCCTCCTGAAAATCATATTGATATAATAAGCTTTTCGCCCTCCATTCCGGAGCGGCAAATGCAGTCTCTGAAAGCAGAAAAAAGCAAATCGTCACCCATAAAAAAAGCGTCTTTTTCATTTCATCCATGCCTTTCTTTTTCCCTTTTCTTCATTATACCATATTTTTTTCCGTATTGGAAGATCTTTTTGGAAATAATTATTTTTTCTGCTTAAAAGACAGAAGCTGTTTATATTTTGACGGCGAAATCCCGTATGCTTTTTTAAATACCGATGAAAAGTGGTTGCTGTCGTTTGAATCCACACTGCATGGCGACCTCCCTGATCGGCTTAGCAGATGTCATCATAAGCCGTTCCAACCGATTTTTTACACAGCTTTGAAAAGTATTCCTTATGATACCCCGACATAGCCGCTACTTTCTCAAGCGTTATGTCCTACGCATAATTTTCAGATATATAGGATAATGCCCGGTTTATTGGATCAAGGTTTTTATGAAAATACTTAATTTTATTAATGTAAATTGAATTAATTGTGATATAATAAAAAGAAGAAAGGAGCGTAAAAAAGGTCTATGGAAAATAAATTTGGTTTAGACAGTAAAAAAGTAATCAATGACGGTATGTTCATTATGCTCGGCAGTGCAGCGCTGGCGCTCGGCATTAATGTTTTTCTCGAACCGAACAAAATATCCGCAGGCGGAATATCCTCTATCGGAACAGTTTTATCGCACCTGTTCGGCATAAGAATGTCTCTGACAAATCTGTTTTTTAACGGCATACTATTCGCATTCGGTTATAAAAGCCTGGGAAAAGGCGCGGTGATAGAGACGTTATTCGGAATCGCTGCACTGTCTGTCTTTCTGGAAATCACAAGCGTGCTTCCGGTATATACTGAAAACGATATCATTTCAGTTCTCTGCGGCGGCGTTCTGATGGGGGCGGGAGTCGGTCTGATTGTCCGGCGCGGCGCGTCTACAGGCGGCAGCGATTTTGCAGGGCTGATGCTGAAAAAAATATTTCCGCATATTGCGCTTGCCCGGCTGATTATGCTGATTGACTGCACAATTGTGCTGGTATCAGGAATTGTGTTTGGGAGCTTCACCATTACGGCATATTCAATTATGGCATTGTTTGTTTCGTCAATTGTGACCGACAGGCTCATGACGGCTGGAGATGAAGCAAGGGTAATTCAGATTTTTTCGTCTGAACTGCAAAAAATATCCGATTACATCTTGGAACAATACAAACGCGGAGTCACAGGCGTGCATTGCACCGGCATGTATTCAAAAGAAGATTCCATGATGCTGATGTGCGTTGTCACACCGAAGGAGCTCCCGGCATATCTCAAGCTCATCAAAGGACTCGATAAGGATGCGTTTATCATTGTCGGCGATGTTCATGAGGTGATTGGCGAGGGCTTCAAAAGCATCAGTCAGTGACAGGAGGCGAAAAAACTATGCACGATACAGCTTCGTTTGTGTTAGGAGCATTGGTCGAAAGACTGACAAAGAAAGAGCTTTTGGATTATCTGCGCGAGAATTTTCTGGACAAAATCGGTTTTTCAAAGGACGCATATATGCCAAAATGCCCCGGCGGTCACTCCCGGGCAGTTTCCGGCATTATCGTAAAAAATATTGCAAAAATGTTCCGCTTTTATTGACAAAAACCCCGGAAAAATGGTATAATAATAGAGAAATGGGGAAGCCGAACGGGGAATTGCTATGAAGATTGAACATTTAAAATATGCGCTTGAGGTGGAGAAAACCGGATTAATTTCCAAGGCGGCGGAAAACTTGTATTTAAGTCAGCCGTATTTGAGCAAGGCAATCCGGGAATTAGAGGAGAATATCGGGATTGTGATTTTCAACCGGACGCCAAAGGGCGTTGTTCCGACTAAGGACGGAGCAGAGTTTTTGGTGTATGCAAAAAATATTGTCTCCCAGATTGAGGAAGTGGAGAATATCTATAAGCAGCGCGACGCAGATTCGCACCGCTTTGATATCTGCGTCCCGATGGCGTGCTATATTTCGCAGGCATTTATTGAGTTTATTTCCGAAATCAGGGATAGTAAAAGCATTGATATCACCTACCACGAAACAAATTCCTTAGTGGCAATCAACAGCGTTTCCAATAATGAAAACAACATTGCCATCATCCGTTACCAGACCATTTATGAAAAATACTTTTTGCAGTTTTTGGAGGAGCGCGATCTTGTGGTGGAGCCGCTTTGGGAATTTGAATATCAGCTGATTATGTCGGTGCAGAATCCGCTTGCGGTGGAAAAACAGCTTGATTATTCCGATTTAGACGAATATATCGAAATCTCCCACGGCTACCTCACCATTCCGTCCATCCCGGCATCCAAAGCACGCGAGCTGATGCGGCAGAACAGGGAGAAAAAGGAAATTGCCGTTTTCGAGCGCGAAAGCCAGTTTGAGCTTCTCAGAAATATTCACAATACCTACATGTGGACCTCTCCGACTCCGGCAAATATTTTAAACACGATGCCGCTGGTGGAGAAAAAGTGCAATGTGGAGAATAACCTTTATAAGGACGTTTTAATTCTCCGGCGCGGCTATTCGATGAACAGCCTGGAAAAACGTTTTATCAGGCATGTAAAAAAAGTCATTGGAAAATTACAGAAATGAATGTATATACCCAAATGGGAATAGCAGTATTCCGATTTGGGTATTCTCTTTTTTTCGACAGTATGTTATACTATAATTACATGAAAGGATAGAAAGGAAAGATATATATGATTAATTTTGAGCAATGGAACGGCTTTGACGGCAGGATCTGGAAAGAAGAAATCAATGTCCGGGATTTTATTCAGAAGAACTATAAGCCCTACGACGGAGATGAGAAGTTTTTAGCTGCTCCGACAGAAAATACAAACATGCTTTGGGCAAAGCTTCAGGAATTGCAGAAAGAGGAGCGCGCAAAGGGCGGCGTTCTCGATATGGACACACACATCGTTTCCACACTGACCTCCCACAAGCCAGGATATATCGGCGAGGACACAAAGGAGGCAGAGGCAGTTGTCGGTTTGCAGACAGATAAGCCGTTAAAGAGAGCGTTTATGCCCTTCGGCGGAATCAAGATGGCAGAGCAGGCATGTGAAACCTACGGCTACACACCCGATCCGGAGCTGCACAAAATCTTTACCCAATACAGCCGCACACATAACGAGGGCGTTTTCGACGCATATACCCCGGAAATGAAAAAGGCAAGACACAATAAGATCATCACCGGTCTGCCGGACACCTACGGCCGCGGCAGAATTGTCGGCGATTACCGCCGTGTAGCGCTCTACGGTGTAGACGCCTTGATCGCGGACAAGCAGAAAGATTACGCAAACTGCGGCGACGGCATTATGACCGACCACATCATCAGACAGCGTGAGGAGCTTTCGATGCAGATTAAGGCATTGAAGGGCTTAAAGGAAATGGCAGCTTCCTACGGTTTCGATATTTCCGAGCCGGCAAAGAACGCAAAAGAGGCTGTTCAGTGGCTGTATTTCGGATACCTCGGCGCAATTAAAACACAAAACGGCGCTGCTATGAGTATCGGAAGAATCTCCACATTCCTGGATATTTATATGGAAAGAGATTTAGAGGCAGGAACACTCACCGAGGCAGAGGCACAGGAATTGGTGGACCATCTGGTTATGAAGCTGCGTATGGTAAAATTCGCAAGAATCCCGTCCTACAATCAGCTTTTCTCCGGCGACCCGGTATGGGCAACCCTGGAGGTTGGCGGCATCGGCGTGGACGGACGTTCTATGGTAACCAAGAACGATTTCCGTTTCCTGCACACCTTAGAGAATATGGGACCGTCTCCAGAGCCGAACCTGACCGTTCTGTATTCCTCCGCACTGCCGGAAGCCTTTAAGAAATATGCCGCTCATATCTCCATTGAGACAAGCTCAATCCAGTATGAGAACGACGATGTTATTAAGCCGGTTTGTGGCGAAGATTACTCCATCTGCTGCTTCGTATCTGCAACACAGACCGGTAAGGAAATGCAGTTCTTCGGCGCAAGAGCAAACCTTGCAAAGTGCCTGCTTTATGCAATCAACGGCGGTGTTGACGTAAAGACCCGTGAACAGGTTGGTCCGGCATACACCCCGATCACAGACGAATATCTGGATTATGATACCGTCATTGCAAAGTATACCACCATGATGGACTGGTTAGCAGGACTGTATGTAAATACTCTGAATCTGATTCAGTATATGCATGATAAATACTACTATGAGGCAGAGGAAATGGCTCTGATTGATACCGACGTCCGCAGAACCTTTGCAACCGGTATCGCAGGATTCTCCCACGTTGTAGACTCCTTAAGCGCAATCAAGTACGCAAAGGTAAAGGTGATCCGTGATGAGACCGGTATTGCTGTTGACTATGTAACCGAGGGCGACTTCCCGCGCTACGGAAATGATGACGACCGTGCAGACGAAATCGCAGTATGGCTCTTAAAGACCTTCTTAGAGATGATCAAAAAGCGTCACACCTACCGTGATTCTGAGCCGACCACTTCCATTCTGACCATCACCTCAAACGTTGTGTACGGAAAAGCAACCGGCTGCATGCCGGATGGCAGACGTGCAGGCGAACCGCTTTCTCCGGGTGCAAACCCGAGCTACGGTGCAGAAAAGAGCGGCTTATTGGCATCGCTCAACTCTGTTGCAAAGCTGCCGTATGAGTGGGCGCTGGACGGTATCTCCAATACACAAACCATCAGCCCGGACGCATTGGGTCACGACGCAGCCGAGCGCGTCACCAACCTGACACACGTTTTAGACGGTTACTTCAACCAAGGCGCACATCACTTAAATGTAAACGTGTTCGGTACAGAAAAGCTGATCGACGCTATGGAGCATCCGGAAAAAGAGGAATATGCAAACTTCACCATCCGTGTTTCCGGCTATGCAGTAAAATTCATCGACTTAACACGCGAGCAGCAGCTTGATGTAATCTCCCGTACTTGTCACAAATCTATGTAAAAGGGATGCAAAAAATGCACAGACCGTTCAAGGGTTCTCCTGCTTTTCGCTCCGATCGCTGAAGCTTTTAAACAGGTTACTTTCAGGTACAGTCCTGATTTACCCTTGAACTACGCGCCAAACGCGCCGCTTGGAGTACACAAAGTACGCCGGCGGGCGCGTTTGACACGTTCTGCACGATTTTTTTCACCCTTTCTTTTTTATCGGTTATTATAAAATAGGAGGAAACCATATGACAGGACTTATCCATTCTTTTGAATCCTTTGGTTCGGTGGACGGACCGGGGGTACGCTTTGTGGTATTTGTGAGCGGATGTCCGATGCGCTGTCAGTACTGCCATAACCCGGATACCTGGACGCAGGCAGGCGCAGAGGAGCATGAGGCAAGCGAGGTTCTATCCCGCGCCCTGCGCTATAAAAACTACTGGGGCAAGGACGGCGGAATCACCGTCAGCGGCGGAGAACCGCTGATGCAAATTGACTTTGTCACAGAATTATTCTCCGGCGCAAAGAAAAAAGGGGTACACACCTGCTTAGACACCTCCGGAATTGCATTTTCTCCGGAAAACACCGAAAAAATTGACGCACTTTTATCCGTTACCGACTTGGTGATGTTGGATATTAAGGAAATTGACGATCAGAAGCATAAAGCCTTGACCGGGCAGTCAAATCAGAATATTCTTGCCTTTGCAAAATATTTGGATGAAAAAAAGATTCCGGTTTGGATTCGGCATGTTGTTGTACCTGGTATTACCTTGGATGAAAACGATCTGGAAAAGCTCGGAGAATTTGTTGGCACGCTTTCCAATGTCAAGCGCGTAGAAACGCTGCCGTACCACTCCATGGCACGGTATAAGTACGAAAAACTCGGAATCCCCTACCCCCTGTCCGACATCCCGGACGCAACCAAGGAACAGGCGCAAAAAGCAAAAGAACTAATGAAACAAGGTATGAAAAGGGATGCCAAAAAAGGCACAGACCATTCAGGGGCATAGCTGCTCTCAAAAAAGAACCCCACACCGGAGTTTCTTTTTTTTCTATTACGGATCAAGATGATTAATGTCTCTTGGAAACAGGCTTGCGGAGCGGATATTGGAAAGTCCGCAAAGCTTCATCACAAGGCGTTCCAGTCCGATACCGAGTCCGCCGTGGGGCGGCATGCCGTAGCGGTGAATTTTTAAGTATTCGGAAAGCTCCTCCGGCTCAATGCCATAGCGTTTGAGCTTTTCCACCTGTTCGGTATAGTCGTGAATCCGCTGACCGCCTGTGGTAATTTCCAGTCCGCGGAACAAAAGGTCAAAGCTTTCGGCAAGCTTGGGATCTTCTTTAGAGTCCATGGCATAAAACGGACGCTTGGCAGACGGAAATTTCTCCACAAAGATAAATTCGCTGTCGTACTCCTTTTTTGCATACTCGCATAAATCCACCTCATCCTGCGGGTCTAAATCGAATTGGTTGTGGTTTTTCCCTAAAATGTCTAATGCCTCGAAAAAGGTGACGACCGGAATGGTTCTGACCTCCGGGAGCGTGATGTCTAAAAGCGTTAAGGTATCTTTGTAATGCTCCTTTAAATAGTCCGTCACATAGCGGAGCATTGCCGTTTCCATCTCCATCACGTCCTGCATGGAGCGAATAAAGCCCATTTCAAAATCCAGTCCGATATATTCATTCAGATGCCGGGTGGAATTATGCTTTTCCGCTCGGTAAACCGGGGCAATTTCAAACACGCGGTCGAAAAATGCCACACAGGTTTGCTTATAAAACTGCGGACTTTGTGCCAGATATGCATTTTTTCCGAAATACTTCAGCTTAAAGATATTTGCGCCGCCCTCCGCGCCTGCGGCAACGATTTTCGGGGTGTGAATTTCGGTAAATCCGTTTTTAATCATAAATTCACGAAATCCGCCGCAAACACCCTCGGAAATTTTAAAAACGGCACGTTCTATCGGATTCCGGAGCGCCACGCTCCGATACTCTAACTCTGTTTCAATCGGACAGCCAATCCGCCGGTTTGAAACGTGGAGCGGATATGCCTCATGCGGCAGCGAAAGAATTTCAAAGGAAGTCAGCGTGATTTCAACACCGTATGCCGCACGCGCCTCCTCAGCTACCGTTCCGGTAACTGAAACATATGCACCCTCCGAAAGGGCGGCAAAATCCCCCTCGCATGCCGGGGTATAAACCGACTGTACCACAAAATCACCCGTCCGGAGCAGTACAAAAGCAAAGTCCTTCATCGTGCGGATTTTATGTACGCATGCACCGAATGTGACCGTTCCTCCGACTGCTTTTTTCAAATCTTCTATTGTAATTTGCTCTAAAACGGTTCTGCCGTCCGCAGTTTTCATGAAAATCCCTCATTCCTCTAATTTTTTCATCATCAAATCCTTGCAAAGCTTCGGATTACCGGATTTTCCGACTGCACGGATCACCTGACCCATCAAAAATCCGAATACCTTTTGGTTTCCGTTTTTATAGTCCGAAACGCAGCCGGCATTTTGTGCTAACACCTCATCTACGATTTTCTCAATCCCATCGGTATCATTCTGCATGATCCAGTTGTTCTTCTCGGCAATCTGTCTTGGCTTGCCGCCCTCTGCAAACAGAATTACCAAAATGTCTCTGGCGGTATTTTTGCTGATTGTGCCGTCTGCACTCAACTGTGCCAGCTCTGCAAGCTCTGCCGGAGTAAACTGCAATTGCTCCACGGTTTTTCCGCTTTCGTTCAGACAGCGGTTTAACGCACCCAGCATCAGATTTGCTATCTCGCGGTACTCCGGGCAGCTCGCAGCGGCAGCATTATAAAAATCGGAAAATGCACGGTCGGCAATGATCAGCTCCGCATCCTCCTGGGGAAGTCCGAATTTCTCTGTATACTCCTGCATCCGTTCTCCCGGCATCTTCGGCATCGTTTTCTGAATTTCAGAAATCGTTTCCCGGCTTAAAAATACCGGCGGAATATCCGGTTCGGGGAAATAGCGGTAATCGTGCGCCTCCTCCTTGGAACGGAGCGCCTTAGTGTCGCCATGGTTATCGTTGAAACGGCGCGTTTCCTGCACCACCTTGCCGCCCTGGTCTAAAATTTCTGACTGCCGTTCAATTTCATATGCAATTGCGCGTCCGATTGCCTTGATGGAGTTCAGGTTCTTAATCTCGGCACGTGTTCCGAATACGTCCGATCCATAGGGCATTAAGGAAATATTCACGTCCACACGCAAAGACCCCTGCTCCAGCTTGGCGTCGCAAACTCCGGCATATTTTAACCGCAGGGCAATGTCGGAAACAAAGCTCTGCACCTCCTCAATCGTCCGAAAATCCGGCTCTGTCACAATCTCGATCAGCGGAACACCGCAGCGGTTATAGTCCGCCATGGAGATTCCCTCATACTCGTCATGTACTAATTTCCCGGCATCCTCCTCAATGTGAATCCGGTTAATGCGGATTTTTGTGTCCTTTAATTCAATATATCCGTTCGTACAGATCGGATGAAAAAACTGTGTGATCTGATATGCTTTCGGAAGATCGGGATAGAAATAATTTTTACGGTCGAATGCGGAATACTCGTTGATGTCGCAGTTTAAGGCAAAGCCTGCGCGCACCGCCTGTGCAACCACGCTCTGATTTAAGATCGGGAGTGTTCCCGGCATACCGGAGCAGCGCGGACACACACGTTCATTTGCGCCGCCGCCAAATTCATTTTGACAGCCGCAGAATACCTTTGATTTTGTTAAAAGCTCGGCATGGATTTCCAAGCCAATGACCGGAATGTATTTCATAATGCCGCCTCCTGTCTCTTAAAATCACGCTCAAACCGATCCGCTGCCATCAGGATGGTTGCTTCGTCAAATGCTTTTCCCACCAGGCTCATGCCGATCGGCAGTCCGGATTTTGTGTATGCGCAGGTTGTGCTGATTGCCGGCAGTCCTGCAATATTGACCGGAACGGTGCAAATGTCTGCTAAATACATTTTGACCGGATCTTCCTCCTGCGCACCGATTTTATATGCCGCAGTCGGCGCGGTCGGGGTCAGAATCAGATCGCACCGGGAGAAAATTTCCTGGTATTCGTCCTTAATTTTCTGCCGGATTTTTAAGGCATTTTTATAGTATGCGTCATAGTAGCCGCTGGAAAGCGCGTAATTTCCGAGCATGATTCTGCGCTTTACCTCCATCCCAAAGCCCTCGCTCCGGGAACGGCTGATCAGACCGTTAAAATCCTCTCCGTATTCCGCGCGGTGTCCGTATTTAATGCCGTCAAACCGGGAAAGGTTGCTTGCCGCCTCCGCAGAGGATAAAAGATAATATGCCGACACCGCATAGGGAAGGCTTGGCATGGATACCTCAAAAAGCTCACACCCGGCAGCGCGATAAAATTCTGCCGCCGCCATCACGCTGTCCCGTACATCCGGGTCAATGCCGTCTCCGAAAAATTCCTTTGGCAGACCGATTTTTAACCCGGTAAGGGAAGAACCGATTTTTTGCGTGTAGTCCGTGTGTGTTTTCCGGGAGGAGGTCGCATCGTTTTCATCCGCTCCGGCAATCGTATTCAACACGATTCCGCAGTCCTCTGCCGATTTTGCTAAAACACCGATCTGATCCAGACTGGATGCAAAAGCGATCAAGCCATAGCGCGAAACTGTTCCATAAGTCGGCTTTAAGCCGGTGACACCGCAAAATGCCGCCGGCTGACGCACCGAACCGCCGGTATCCGAACCGATTGCCGCCGCGCAAAGCCCTGCCGCAACGCTTGCCGCCGCACCGCTCGACGAACCGCCGGTGACACAAGAAAGATCATAGGGATTGCGGCTGCCGCCAAAATAGGACGTTTGCCCCGATCCGCCCATCGCAAACTCATCCATGTTGGTTTTTCCTAAGAAAACCGCACCGTCCCGGTCAAGCTGATCTGCTGCAAATGCGTTATAAACCGGAACAAAATCCTCCAGCATTCTGGATGCACAGGTTGTTTTGATCCCCTTGGTGCAGATATTATCCTTAATCGAAACCGGAATCCCGGTTAAGGGAGACGCATTCTTTTCATCAATCCGCTTTTGCGCTTTCTCTGCCTGCTGCTCTGCAAGCTCCGGACAAAGCGTCAGATAGCTTTTGACCGTATCATTAAGCCTCCCGATCCGGTCATAATAGGAATCGGTCAGCTCCTTTGCGCTGATCTTCTTTTCATCCAGCTGTTTTCTCAAATCCTTCAGCATGCTTATGCCCCCTTCTTAAACAACCTTTGGTACGATAAAGCTGTTATCCTTTATCTCCTTTGCGTTTTGTAAAACCTGCCCGGTTGCAAGCGACGGCTTTGCCTCATCCGCTCTCAAATCGTCATAGGAAACAGCTGCCTGCGTATATTCCGGGATATTTTTATCAATCTTTTGTACCTCGTCCATCAATGCGATAATGTCCGTCATCTGAGCCGTCATTTTGGATAACTCCTCCTCCGAAAAGGACAGCTTGGAAAGCTCCGCTAAGTGCCGGGTCTTTTCTAAATCAAACATCTTAAAACCCCTCCGATAAATAAAAAACGCCATGCAGAAATAAACCTGCACAGCGCCTTTGCTGATATATTAGCTGTATTATAGCACATTTTTAAAATGTTTGCAAGGGGAAACTTTAAATTTTTTTCGGTTTTGTATAGGTTTTATAAAAAATCCTGTCTATTTCAGAAAGAAGTCTGACGAAATGCGCCGGAATCAGCTAAAATGACTGTCTCCCAGTCAACATGAACCGACTGCGTAATTGTCTCATCATTACTCTAAAATACTTTTTCCATCCACAAGCATCTCCTCCGGAAAATTGTGATAGCTGACGCAAAAATATTCGTCCTCCGTAATATAAACCGGCGGGTCACCAGAGAGATCAAGGGCACGAAATATAAATGACCAAAACTCCTCATAGCGTTCGTCCTCTAATTCAAAGTCATTCTCATCTTCCATAATGGAATCATAAATTCCTAAAATCCAGCTCCCATTCCTCCATCATAAGAGCATTCTGGTTTCCTCCATATCATTGGCAATCGTCATAAACCGTCCAATGACTGCCTGCTCCCTATCATTTAGGTATAACAAAATTATCTAACCTACTATTACCATATTTTTTACATCAGCGTAATCACCTTTTGAAACACACATGGTTAGTTCCACTTCCGGCTCTCCCTCATATCCTTGATAAAATTGAAAATTATCATTTATCTTTCCAAGGTCCTTCATCTAATCACTCTTTTTTCGCCCCGTCAAATCAAATTGTTTTTTTTCTATATTATACCACAAAAAACTTTTCTGTCAAGTTTTTTACCAAAAATATGTTCGAAATTTATTCCCAACGGAATGCATCTGTGATCTGCAGGGCGCGGATTTGGTCGAATGAGTAGGAGGCAAGGGGGCTGTAGAGCGCGTCATTGGTATGGGCGGCAACGAGGATTTCCGAATCATTCGAC
>RQCD01000186.1 GCA_008668455.1 Clostridia bacterium | reverse complement strand
TTTCTGTATCGGTCAGATTCTCCGGCTCAACTCCTGCCGCTGCATGCGGCAGCTGCAAAACTAATAGCGCCGCTGACAACAAGACAGATACTTTCTTTTTCATAAATTACCTCCTTTTAAAACACATACAAATATCCTATTATCTCAATTATAGCATAATAAGAATTGAGCGGCAATGTCAAAAATCCATCTTTTTTCAGCTGTCCGATACAAAACAAATACAAAAAAGTATCATTTTAGTAATAAGCACAAAGAAACCGACCAAAACACTGCAAGCAGTATTTATGCCCGGTTTCTTTTATATTAATCAAAGCTTTTCAAATATTCTTTCTGCAATCTTTTCCATGCCGAGGTCTCCCGGATGATTGGCAACGCCCTCATGGTCAAACAATCCGATTGCCTTCATTTCATCCATTTCTCCTAAATCGCCACGCTCCACCAATGAGTAGCCCTGCTTTTTTGCAATCTGCCGGATTGCATCGTCACCCTTATGTCTCCAGAATCCGGTTGTGACAACGATTTTTGCTTTTTGCTTTCGGTTCAGAAAGTCAATAAATTTCTGGTATTCTTCCATAAATTTCTGATCATCAAACTCCTGATACGGACAGTTTTCAATTAATCTCATAATAATGACATCCGCTCCAAATTCAGCCGCCCTTTGATATTTCGGGTAGCAATCCTCTCCATGCATAAACTGCCTTTCCCATTCAGATACCTGGACAACACAGAATGCTGCGTCCGGATTTTCTTCTCTGATTTTTGAAATCAGAATATGTACATAATCCTTTTCCGGAGCGCTGGCAGCCATGCCCCATTCACGATCCCATCCGATTTCCGGCGCCTTCGGATGCAGGGTGATTGAATTGCCGACAAAAAGCACCCGCAAGCCCTTTCCCTCTCCGATAAAAAACACGCCGTTTTTTCCTTTTAACTGATTGTCTCCCGGGACTGTGTTCTTTTCAATTTGTTCCACATTTTCTCATCCTCTCTAAAAAACGAAGCTACAAAGCTAAAAGCTATGTGACTGTCTTCCTATTTTGATATTATAACGCTGTCGTGTTAGAAAGTCTATTGACTTTTTGACTAAAATTAGGTTATGTCGTTTGTCGAAAATGATTCGGAGTGTTTCCGGTCAGGCGTTTAAAATATTTTGTAAAATAGCTGTGATCGTAAAACCCGACAGCAGCAGAAATTTCTCCGATCGGCAGGCTGGTGGTTTCCAAAAGATCAATTGCATTTGCAATCCGGACATGCAGCAGGTACGAATGCAGCGGCATTCCGGTATACAGCTTTACCATACTGCTTAAATAGTTCGGATGAAAATGAAACTGCTCCGACAGCGTTTTGTTTGTGATATTTTCCGCAAAATGCTCCTGCAAATAGGCAATCACATCATGAATCCGGAAATTTGTCCCCTCCGGACAACTCCTGCGCAGATTTTTTTCCCGAATGCAGTCGAACAGAACCTCCAAAAGGTACGCGCTCGCTTTTTCCTCAAAAAACATCAGCCTGCCGGTATATTCAAACACCAGCTTTACCAACACATTTTCGATCTTTGAGAACTCCTCCGCATAAAAGAATCCGTCAAACTGCTCCGAATCTTCAAATTCCACTCCGGCGGGCTGTTCCATTCCCTCCCGAAAAACTTCTGGTGGAATTGGAATACTTTTGTCGGACGCAGAAAAGGTGTAGTCAAAATTCAGGGCAAGATAAACCGCCTGCTGCTCTGGAGTTTCCAGATGATAACGCTGTCCGGGCGGAATCAGAAGAACACTTCCCTTGCTCATCTGAAACTGCTTTTGTCCCAAACAAATAGCTCCCTCACCGGACATCACATAAAAAAGCCGCGCATCCACCGGCACAAACTCCGGATAATGGCTGTCACAATCCGTTTTGAAATATCTTGCAAACCGTACAAACGGACGGATTTCAGAAATTTGCATTTTTACACCTGCTTTATTTTATACTATTTATCATGTACTTTCTACTAACATTATAACACATCTCTATGATATAATCAAGAAAAAAAGGAGTGTTCATAATGATTGAGCGAAAAATGAAACGATCTGCCACAATCGGTATTTTTGCTGTGGCGCATGCTGTCTATTGGGAGCAATTTTCCGGACTTTATGAAAAAATTATGGGATATCACGAGGATTTCTGCAATCTGATCCGTTCTGAGGACGTGGAAGTCATTGACTTTGGTATGGTGGATTCCAGCCAGAAAGGCTTTGAAACTGCAAAAAAAATACAAGGCTCTGATGCAGACATTCTTTTCTGCAATATGGTGACCTATGCAACCTCCTCGGTGTTCGCGCCCATCATACAGTCTTGCGGGATTCCTGTAATTCTGACAGCTCTCCAGCCGAGACCAGCTTTGGATTATACCAAGGCATGTACCTTTATGCAGTTAGAAAATGACAATATCTGCTCTGTTCCGGAATTTTGCGGTGTGGCAAACCGTTTCGAAAAAAAGATTTCCGATGTGATTTTAGGAACGCTCTATGAGGATGCAGACGCATGCCGGGAATTACATACCTGGTGCGAAATCGCACGCGTTTTACACAGTCTGAAAGGCGCGCGGATTGGCTTAATGGGGCATGTGTTAGAGGCGATGTACGATATGCACACCGATCCGACTGCGGCAGCTTCCGCATTCGGAATCCATGTTCCGCTTTTGGAAATGGACGAACTGACAAAGCTTTCGGAAGAGGTAACCGAACAGGAGATTCAGGAGAAAATTTCTCTGATTCAGCAGGAATTTGATATGCCAGACCCGGTTTCCGACCCTGTCACCGTAAAGCTGACCGAGCAAGACCTATATCAGTCTGCAAAATCTGCCGCAGCGCTTGACCGCCTGATTGACCGGCACAACCTGACCGGACTTGCCTACTATTATGAAGGGACAGAGGGGAGTGAGAACCGTCTGACCGCCACCTCCCTGATCGCCGGCAATTCCATTTTAAACGCAGAGGGATTTCCGATGTGCGGAGAATACGATTTAAAAACCTGCATTGCTATGCTGATTATGGATCGGCTGGACATTGGCGGAAGCTTTGCAGAATTTCATCCCTTTGATTTTGCCGGAGATTTTATCTTGGTTGGTCACGACGGACCGCACCACCTAAAAATCGCAGAGGGAAAGCCGGTTCTTCGGAGTCTTTTAAAATACCACGGTAAGCCGGGCGGCGGCGCATCGGTAGAATTTAAACTCAAAGAGGGCGAAATCACCATGCTCGGAATCACGCAGAAAGCGGACGGAAAATTCAAGTTTGTGATCGGCGAGGGATATTCACAAAAAGGACCGATTCCACCCACCGGGAACACAAACACGCGCGGATTCTTTGCCCCTACCACGAAAGAATTTATCAAAAAATGGGTCATGGAAGGTCCGACACATCATTATGCTTTGGGAATCGGTCATCATGCGGCAGTCATTCAGAAAATTGCCGACGTGCTTGGAATTGAATCGGTCATTATCGGAGGAGAGCGCCATGTTTGAGGAAATTACTTTAGAGGTCAGCTTAAAGCCGTTTAAAAAAACAAACGAATCCTATATTCGCACAGTCTGCCAAAAGATATGTGAGGATTGGCGTGCGTTAGTTTCGGACGCAAGCTGTGTCCGCGTGCTATTCTGGGCGGCAGACGGATCGGAAATTCTTGATTTTCGAGGAAATTTGGACGATTCCTTTGAATGGGCATACTGGATCGGAACAGGAAACCAAAACCCGGCATTCAGTTTTTTTAAGCCGGAAATTGATCCGAACAAATCAGACATCCACAGTCAGGGACATCCTTATATAGATTCCCCGCCCGTCATGACCTACCGGATTTTTCAAACTATCATCCGGATCATGCGAAAAACGCTTACAGAAGCCTTTCCGGAAAAATCCATTAAAATCGGCGCAGCATTTGATCCGGGACCGGAATTTGCGCGCTCTGATTTTAAGTATCAGCGTCATCCGGAAATCTGCATGGGCGGTGATATGGGCGAAAACAGTATGGTTTGCTCCTATAGCCGTCTGCATGCCGATTCTGTTTCCTATGCCGGATTCCCAGACGGAATCCCGGAGGGGCTGCCCTTTGGAACATTCTTCGGCAGACAGGCAGAATGCTATCTGAAAGCATTAGGCTTTGATTATCTTTGGCTCTCAAATGGCTTTGGCTTTGGGCGCGACACCTGGAGCGATCAGGGCGCAATTTTTGACGGCAAAAAATTTCACACCGAAAGACTTTCCGAAATCAAGCAGGAAGTGTACGATTTCTGGACGCTTTTCCGAAAAGAATGCCCGGATTTTCCGGTGGAAACGCGCGGTACAAACATGACTGCCGGAATTGACTATTCCACAGACGGCGTACCGCTGGATCAGATTTACCGCGGAAATTTCAACCTGCTCCCCCCTCCGAACTCCCCCTGGGCGGCGCTGAATCAAGATTTTGGCTTAGAGCTTGCCGGCTATCTCTCCCGAATCTGCGAGCTGCCGGAGAACCAATATCTGTACCGCTTTTATCTGCACGATCCCTGGTGGCTGAATTCTCCCTGGTACGACCGCTACTACCGTTATCCACACGACATCTATCTGCCGCTTTCGCTTGCCCGGATTGATGAAAACGGGAATGTACAGTCACCCACGCATCTGAATTTATTAACAATTGATAATGCGTATGGAAACATGCCGGAAACCTGTATCAATGAAATTATTCCGCATTTACGGCAAGCAAAAAAGGACGTGCCGGACACCATTCCGCCGATCGTCTGGGTCTATCCGTTTCCGGAATATATGAGTGCAGAAACGCCGGAGGAGCTTTCCAAAATGTATTATGAGGACTGGTTTTTGTGCGGTGCAATCAACCGTGGCTTACCGGTTTCTGCAGTGGTTTCCTCCGGATATTTCTGCCGTCAGGATTTCTCCTTATATAGCGCGTCTGTGTTGATTACTCCGGTTCCGAAGCCGGAAAGCCGCATAGAGGCGCGGATGCTGGCTTATGCCGAGTCCGGCGGAAACATTCTTTTTTACGGAAATCCATCTCTTGCCGGAAAACAGTTTTTAAGCTTTTTTTCGTCAGAAAAACACGTCCGGAAACAGAAAAACGCTGTCTGGATTTGTACTTCGGATTCCAGAAACTCTGAAACAGAAGAAGCGGCACATTCCCTGCTTTCGGAATTTGGGTATCAACTGTCGTTTGACCGCTGCAAGCCGGACTCCCCTGCTCCGGTTCTCTCCATCAGCCGTCATGATCAGGCATTTATATTTTCCGCCTTTCTGCCAGATACAACAGTCGGAATCCGGATAAAGCTGCCGCTTGGCGCGCCTGTTTTGGACGGATATGAAACACAGCTGGAGGATGGATTTGCGCTCTGGCGCTTTCCAAAGGCTTTGCATGCTGAATGCAGAATCTTTGTCCGGCAGGATGAGGGAATTGTCAGCTGTCATGAGCATCCGCCGGTGGACTATTATTACCGCCGGAAAATCAAGGTGTCCGGACTTTCGCATGCCGATCTGTATTTTTTTCCGGAGCATTCCGGCTCTGTCTACGCATATGAAAAGCATGAGACGGACGGCATATGGCACATGACACATTATGAGCCGGAGTGGCTGAATTTGCCTGAGGGACGCTGCTGCAAATTTACCAATGTCAGCGGAACTGTCATTTTCGCCCTGCCCTCTGACAAAAACAAAGATTGTAAGCATTATCCGACCGGAGAATAAAAAAAATTAGCCAGTGGCCAATTTCATGATCATAAATTCTCTGTTATAATAAAGATAAAAGATTTTATCTATGAAGGGAGAGTTTTTATTATGAAACGCAGGCTTATTTCTCTGATGAAAATGGAAAGGAATACACCGTTGCGATTTCTGCAAGTAGCAGCGACAGTGACAACATGCCTGTACGGGCAACGCAGTATTTTAAATGTACCCCGGACGCGAATGTGCCGGATGAGCCGTCAGCCCCGGAAATTCGCGGGTATGTCGAAGCTGACTATGATCGGATTGAATGGGCGCCAGCCGGAGACGGCGGACGGCCGATCCTCTATTATGATCTGACATTGGATGATGAAGAACCCATCCGTCTGCCGGCAGATCAGACAACAGACGGAATTTTAGCAAGGCTATATTTACCGCAGTCACAAAAGGCGACCCTTGCTGTGGCAGTCTACCATGCAGACGGCAGACTTTCCGGTGTTTCCCTAACTGATATTACTTCCGCATCTCTGACAGACGGAGCAATCACCTCTCCGGTGAAGGGACAGGGTACAAACGCAAAAAGCATGCTTTTGGAAAGCATGAAAACCCTGCGCCCCCTTTGCGGCAGCAGACTGATTCCGATTCAATAAGTTATGTTTTCAGAACACAAAAAAGGGCGGTGATAGCATCGCCCTTTTTTTCATCCCCTTTTTTATTTTTCCTCAAAATATCCCATTACAAGTTCTGCCCGGGTGAAATGTCCGGGATCGGAATAGTATGAAAGCCCGTAGCCCTCACCATATTCTAACCGGACGCGCTGATTGACATTTTGATATCCAAAGCATTTATGCTCCTGATCCTCTAAAATTCTGGTGTCAAAGCCGACACCGTCGTCCGTCACTTCAAAATGCAGCTTTCCGTCCAGAATAAATCCTGCAATCCGGATATGTCCGATTCCCTTTTTCTCCTTTAAGCCATGCCGGATTGCATTCTCCACCAAAGGCTCTAAGACTATTTTAATAATCTTCTTATCCAGAATATCCTCCTCAATATCGTAGGTCACATTAAAGGTGTTATTCAAAACAAACTGCTCAATCTGAATGTAGTATCGGATATGATTTAATTCATCCTGTACTGATACATACTTATTTCCGTTGGAAAGGCTGATCCGGAAAAATTTTGACAACGCCACTGCCACACGCCGGATTTCCACCTGTCCGTCCCGGAGAGCAACACAGCTGATACTGTCGATGGTGTTATACAGAAAATGCGGATTGATTTGTGCCTGCATGATATCCAGCTCCAGCTCCCTCTGCCGCTTCTGCTTTTCCTCTGCCTCCACCATCAGCCGGTCAATCCGGTGCATCATATCGTACATCGTCTTTTCCAGAAAATAAAGCTCGTCATGCGGCTCTGCGATTTCAGAGAGTTTCGGATTTTCCTTTCCGAATGCATACCCCTCCATTGTTTTGGAAAACTCACGGAGCGCTCTGGTGGTACTTGCTGTCACCTTCAGAATCACAAATGCAGCCACCGCAAGAATAAACAGCTCTGCAAGCGTCAGAAACCAGCTAAGATGTACCAGATTCTGGTTCATCTCCCGGTTAGAATAAGAGCAGATCATATACCAATCCAAAACAGGCGCATAGGGAATGGACAGCTTTTTAACGTAATATGTAGATTCTCCGGTATTCACCATGCCGTTTTGCCGGCTGTTCTGAAAGAGCGAAAGCGCACCGCTATTTTTTGCTCTGTCTCCCTCACTGATCAGCTTTCCTGTTCCGTCCAAAATAATGCACTGATCATTTTCAGAAATCACCTCACTGCAGCAGCTGTCAATGGAGCTTTTATCAAAATATACAATCATATACCCATAACTGATTCCGCTGGAAAAGTCTATCAGAGTCCGAACCTGTACACTCTGCTCCTCTTTCATATCCGCTGTCGGAATCTGCATAAAACTTGGTGCAGACTGCACCTCCGACAACATGTCGCACCGCAGCGGCAAAACACTGTTCTCTGCCGAGAGCATCCGGTCATTGTTCATCACAATCGAAATATTACTGATCATACCGTTGCTTTGAACCAGCTTTTTGAGCTTACTTTCCAGGTATTCTAAATTTCCCCGTTCGTTTTGTGACCGGTTTAGCGGTTTAAAGACGGTATTATCTCTCAAAACGCTGTAAAAGCATGCGTCCGCCTGCTTAAATACGTTATACAGATTATTTTCAAGCACCATCTGACTCACTTCCCAGTAGCTGTACTGAGACTGCACAAAAATATCCGTCAAAAAATGATTTGCAAGGCTAAACACCAGCTGAAGCGGCAGAAAAGCAAAAACAATTAACAGCAAAATCAGCCGCGTGCGCAAACTATACCGTCTCAGAAACCGGATAAAAATCCTGGAAACAGAATGCTTTTTCATATACTCCCTCCCCCTGAAAGATTTTTCACATACTGGCTCGGCGAAATGTCAAATTTCTTTTTAAAGAGGGTGGAAAAAAACTTTACGCTTTTATATCCCACCATATCGCTGACCTCGTAAACCTTTTTCCCCGCTTTTAAAAGCTCGCATGCCTGCTCCATCCGGTAATCGATCACATAGCTGTTAAAGCTTTTTCCGGTATCCTTTTTAAAAACATAAAGCAGATAGGAGGGGCTGATATAAAGCTCCTTTGCCGCACTTTCCACAGTGATATCTGCATAATGCTTTCGGATAAAGCTAATCGCGTCACAGGTGATTTTATTGTACCGGACGCTGTTGCTCTTTAAATCCAGCACCCTTTGCAGTATTCTGTTGGTACATTCCTTCAGTTTGGATAAATCCTGTGCCTGATCAATCTGTTCATCGGATATACCGTCCGTAATATGAAAGCTGTATGCATATTTGTTTTCCACATGAAAAATACATTTTAGAATCAGTTTTTTAAACTTCACGAAATCATCTATCAAAAACGCTTCAATAAACAGATCATCCAGATCCTGCGACACAGCTTCACCATCTCCTTCATCCATGCTCTGATAAAGGCTCCGGAACAATCCGTCCAGCGTTTCCTCGTTCGGTTTTCGTCCCGGGAGCTGCTCTGCATACCGACACTCCCAATCGCCGGAAATTTTCTGCCACTGGATGCAGCGGTAAGTGGAACGAATACATTCCACAATTCGATCTCGGGCGCAGATGTTCAAAGCAAAATGTGCAAGCTCCGAACCAAACAGCCGCTCATACTGACCCGACAGCTGCTCCCGGCTGATTGCCGTTTTGGATGTATGAATCACAAGCGCAAGGGATTCCGAAAGCAAAACCGTCTCAAACCGTTCAAAGCTTTTTTCCGTCTCGGAAAGTAATTGTCCCAGAGCCTGATCCGATTCTAAAAAAGCAACAGCAAAATAGTCCCCATCCGCCGAAAACAAATCGAAAAAGTCCTCCGAACGGCTCATAGGCTCTGACCTGCTTAAAATATCCCGGATACAGTGCTGCCGGACATACTCCATACTATCTGCACTGATCTGTTTTTTCTGCCCGGCAATTTTATGCTTTACCTGTGCAATTGCCTGAAGCAGCTCCTCTCCGGCAATCGGCTTTAGGAGATAATCGGTCACGCCGTATTTTAAGGCTTTTTTCAGGAAAACAAACTCATCATAGCCAGATAGAATCAGGTATTCAAAATGCCTTCCGGAAAGCCGCTCCATCATACCCAGACCATCTAAAACCGGCATGCAAATATCTGTAATAATTAAATCCGGATTGACTTTTTGCGCCATTTCCGCACCAAGCAAGCCATTGTCTGCCTCTGCTACAACAATACAGTCCTGCTCCTGACTGCTTATAAAATCGTGCAGATACCGCCGGACGTTCGCATCATCCTCAACAATCAGAATTTTTAATTTATTCATTGCCTAACCCCTCGCATTTTTTTCTGCTTCTTCCGCATACTGATTCAGTTCCCGGTTAATCTTCCGGAGCGGAACACGAACGCTTTTTTCCGCACAGTCTGCTGCAAACCTCGCTGCCAGCCAGACCGCCGCAAGAATGACCGCAAACAAACTTCCAAGCAGCAGACTGACGCGCAGAACACGCTCCGTGCTGTTTCGGATTACAATGGTAAAATTACAGTTTTCAAGCTGCACCGGATACTGAATCTGATAGAAAAAACGCATGCGCTGACGGATAAAATCCCAGGACTGCCCGTCGGTACGAATCTCTCCGATAATCGGATAGGTGGCATTTTCCTTGATATTTTGAAAGAATGTACTGTTTTTCAGCCGATGAATAATCACGCATTTTTTCTGACCGTCCCGGAAAACAGGCTTTACGTAAAAAATTCCGTATTCATCACCCTCCTCATTTTCGGAAGCTTCTATACAAAGGAGCTGTTCCTGGTTATAGTCTGAAAAATCCAAATAGCTTCCATCCTCTTTGATTCCGGAACGTCCGATTCCGACATAGACTGTGCCGTCGTTTCCTATGATAGCAGTATCTTCAATAATGTTTTCACTAACCGTATGAAACGTATCAATTTTCTTTTCAATTTCTGTGTAATTCATCGGATCAAGGAGATCCGGGAGTGTTCCGTCCTCATCCAGGCTGTTTGCGCTGTCATAAATTCTGCTCATATATAGCTTGAGTGAATTTTCATATTGTCTGCCCTGCAAGACGGACAAATCCCGGATCTTTTGCAGCTGCACCCTGCCGACGCAAAATAACAGACTCACCATAGCACAGCATAAAACAATACAGGGCATCTTGACAATTACATGATCCAAATTTTTCAAACCATATCCCTCCCCATCCGACAGTTATCAGTTTTAGCATATCATAATCAAAATGAAAAGTCAATAACCAGAGCAATAAAACTGCGGCGGAAAATTTTCAAATCCGCTCTGCAATCATCCGGTTCACTGTTTCGCGCAGATCTAAAAGGAACTCCCGGGTACGCGGATATTCCCGGAAATTAATCTGCATGCCGGCAAGCTTTCGGATCATATCAGAAATTTCTTCCCGGCTTGCATACTGTTCCAAAAGCTGCAAGGCGCGAACATCGGTTAACGCTTCAAAAAAGACTTTCAGCCGGATGGATTCAATCGGTCCGTCCTCGCCGGGGTATACGGAAAACGGATCGCCTGCCTGCCAGGTATTTTCTCCGTCGGTTGTGAGGAACGGGTTGATCAGATGCGGTTCATTTTCTGTAAAATAATAATTAAATCCCCAGTGCAGAAATCCGATCAGTTGGTACAGATACATCTGCACACCGATAATTCTGTTCCGGTAGGATGGCATTGCCATAAATCGATTGCTGACTGCGGTATGCTGTGCGCAGCAGTTATATCCGATCACGTTTTTCTTTCCGAAATACGGTTCTAAATGATCGATGGCAACCACTGGGTATTGCAGGCAGTCGGTTTCGTAAAATTCATAGTCGGACAAGGCGTCCATAATCCTGACATCTCCTAAATATCTCTTTAAGACATCGCTTTCATGCTTGTAAAAATCCAAATCCTTTAGAGTCGGCTCGTCTGCAATATGAAAATATGCACGCTCTAAAACTTCTTCCTCAATCAGAAACTGTTTGAGCGCCGGCAAAAAGTCTGCTAAAAATCCCTCAAAATCGGTAAGAGATGCTTCTCCCCGATCAAACAGAAATTCATTTTCGCCCTGCTCATTCCGGCAAAGAACCTTATTCGGTGCGTGGGTTTTCACATTGTACAAATGTCCCAGCTCAAAATATTCGATTCCCTGTTCTTTTAAAAGCTCTATATACCGCCTCATATTGGAAAAATCAAACGAATAGCCATTCCTGGTTTTCTGCACCGTAACAGACTGCGGTCCTTTCAGTGACTTTGCGTTAAAAATCGGAATCAGAACCATATTGATTCCGTTTTCAGCGCCGCATCTGACAAAACGCTTTGTCATCTCCCAAAACGGCTCGGAATACAATTCCTGGCGATAATATTCTGCGATGGAATCCTGGGAAATCCACTGTGTGTAAATCATCTTTTGTTTTGGGAGCACTGCGCCAATTACGGTCAGACTCATTTTTTTGCTTTCACAAAGCCCCAGCGCATCATTTTTCATAGTAAAGCAGATTTCATATTCTCCTGCCGGAAGATCCTCTGGAATTTTCACTGTGATCCAGAAACTATGATACCGACTAAAACGCGCCTCCACGCGGTTTTCCATCAGCGGATAGAGTACGTCCGGAAAAAGTCCCGGTGCAAGGGTGATATAATCGTCATCATAGTCATGCTCATATGCCGGCAGCTCTGCAGGAACATTGCCGACTGTATGTACCGTGATATACTCACGAAGCGGCGAATCCACTGAAATTTCAAAGAAATTCTTTTCCACGGAGGTATACAGATAGGTGATCTGATAATGAAATTCCTCTCCTAAAAGCGCGGAGGCGGAGAACACCTCCTTTTCCCCGGGAAGTTCTTTTAAAAAGATTTTTTCCAGTGACGAAAACTGCCATAATTCTAATTTTTTCATAGCTTTACTCCTCATTCATACGATAATTAAATTTGTCCGGCACAACCGGCTCTTTTCCCCGACATCTCTGTAATTCAATCCAAAGATCAGTAATCGACACCTCTCCCTCGCGGATAAATTCCAGCGAAAAATTCGGATCGGTAAGAATCTTTTCACATAAATCCGGATTCCCGGTTTTTAAATATGCCTTTGCCTGATAAAACTGAAATAAGCCATAGCTCATCAGCTCCCGGCTACAATTTTTGAAAAATGCAAGCATTTGGGGATAGTGTCCGGTCTGATCTAAAAGCGCTGCATACTCCCGTGCCAGGGAATCACAGTTCGGACATACCTTGTTTGCCTGCTCCAAAAGCTGAATTGCCCGGTCAAGCTCACCCAGGCGCTTATAAATCACAGAGGCGGTATAGAGCACAATTTCATTTTCCGTCAAAGCCATCGCTCGTTCTGCCAGCAGCCTTGCCTCCTCTGTTCGATCGGTCACAATATACGCACAGGCAAGACTGCAAAGCGTTTGCGGATTTTCAGCATCCGCACCGCGGACTGCCTCCTCCAGCAGCTTAATCCATTTCGGTCCGATCATCCAGGTATGATAACGGGTGTCTCCCAGCCTGCCGTTTTCCAAAAGCGACTGCCACGGCTTTTGCTCGTCTGTAATACTTCCAAAATCCAAATGCTCCGACAGGGTACTGTCGCCGGCTTTATGCTGCTGCCAAGTCGCCAATGCGCCCCAACCGCTCCCGGAGAGCATGATTTTTTCTGCCGGTTTTTTTGCCGTTTTCCGCGCCGCAGCATAGATCTGTTCGAGCCTGTCCTTTGGAAGCTTTTCATCCAAGCAACGAATCATTTCTGCTCTTGCATCTGCCCAGTCTCCGTGTGCTTTTTTCGGGTCTGTCTGCACCGCTCCATAGCACTCTGTCCACTCCCATGCAGTTCTCGGCGGCATTGGGATGCATTCATACTGCGTTTTTGCTAAACCTGCCTGAATTTCGACATAGGACGCATCCGAGCCGTCCTTGGTCAGAACCCTCTGCCAGTTCCGGCTGCCTGCGCCCTGTCCCCAGACAAAAAGCTTTCGTCCCTGCAAGCGGTCGGTAGATGCCTGGAGAAGTCCATAGCCGTTTTCATCCACATAGCCGATAAATTTCCGGCTGTTTTTGCGGAGTTTCCAGAAAAAATCCTCCGCATGCCGGGTATGAACCGGATAGGTTATATCCACGCCGTCCCGGTAAGGAACTGGAATCCGCTCCATCTTCGGAAAACATGCATAGCTTTCCTCTGCGTCTGCAATGACCCTGGACGCAGGATTTTCACAAACGGCAATATTACTCCACCAATACATTGGCACAACCTCAAAATGAGGGTTTGCAATCCGCACATGCATGAGCAGAAATTCCGAATCCTCCGGCAGCCAGAAATCAATCTGATAGAAAATACCGCGGATTCTTTCATACTCGTAGAAGCGCAGAACCGAATCGCCGTCCTCATTTTTAAGCTCGGCAGAAAACATATTTGCACAGGTGAACGGTCCGTGTCCGATAAATCCGCAATTCCACTCTGCACCGCCGGAAAACCACGCGTCTCGGACAGCAAGATTGGACGGACGGATCACCTCATTCGTGTACAAAAGATCTTTTTTCTGCACCTTATCGTAAAGGGACCAGAGCCTGCCGCCGTAATTCGGCAAAAACTCCGCTCTTAAATACCGGTTTTCCAGAACTGCGGTCAGCCGCTTTTCCTTTTTTAAATCCCGGCGGTAGCGATCCTGCATTTTATACGGATATGCGGATTTTAAAAAGCCGTACCCTAAAAAAAGCTCCTCGTCCTCTCCAAAATCCGCGTCGCGGCGCTGCTGACCGTTTTTCATGATTTCCAGATTCGGCAGAACACTCTCTGCTCCAATGTCTGCAAGCTCATATGCCTTTTCAATCCACGTCAAATCACTCATAAAATCTATCCTTTTCTCTTTTTTTATATTATAGCAGTTTTTCCGTCCGTTAACAATACCACAATACTTTGAAAAGGTATTGGATTTAACTTTTTTTGCAAAAAAAATTCTCAAAGCATCGCTGCTCTGAGAATTTTTTATTATTGCTTCAAAAACGCTTCAAATCTTTTCTTTGATCTTCCGATTTCAGAGCATTTGATGTTCTGATTCCGTTCCAACTCATCCCGGTAAAATTCTGCAAGAATTGCTCCGCTCTTACCAGACTGAAATTTCATCTCATCCAGGTTGTCAATCAAAGCAAAGCACATAATTGCATTTTTCTGATAGACGGACGCATCGGATACTTCTGTACCGGAAAGGTACACCGTCAGTCCGTATGGTTCTTTTTCCGACTGAATTTTCACAGACTCGCAAGCCGCGCCCTCCGGGTACTGCATTGCTCCGGCAATATGCGAAACCTTGCTGTTATCCCCGACATATTGCGTTTTATAGTCATATAGGGACGCACTTCCTGCCGGCTTGCCGGCGCACCCGGAAAAGAACGCCAGCATCAGCAGTATGATCAAACAATTTCTCATAAAAATCACCTCTCGGTCAGTTTTGCAATATGCCGTTCCAGACCTCATCCCAGCTGTTAATTGCCAAAGTCGCTACAGATCCGTTTTTGTAAAGAATCGAAAGTTCTGCATCGGCATCATAATCCTTAACCTCATAAAAATCTCCGAGAATCTGATAGATTTTTGCAATCTGATCCGGATCGGTAATTTTCGATATACCAGCTTCTGTCTGAGTCTGCGCAGTTTTTTCCTCCTCCTCTGTATCATGATACACACGGGCATCCCCCCGAAAATAGCTGACATCGATCCCCTCGATCGAATCTGCCTTCGGAAGCGCATCATAAAAACCAATTTTTTTCAAGACTGCAAGCGTATTCTTGTACTCCCTTCGGATGATATAATGCTCTGTGGAGATTCCGAGTTTATCTTCCGGAACCATTTCGCCGGTATCCTGATATCTGGCAGCCTGTGTGAAGGATACGTTTATTTGCAGGTTGGTTTCCTTCCAATACAGAAAGCTTTCCACCGGTATCTCGGATAAATCCTTGGAAAGTGCATTGATCAGCTCCTGCACAATCTGCGGATCGGTAATTCCGTTCCGATAGGGATTGTTTTTTTCCTCCGGAACTCGTTGATCAATGATTGCAACAGAGGTGTAGCTGCGTTTGTTATTTGCAAGCATCGGAAAATCTGCCGCCCTCATCTGCGGCAGGTTTTTAACAGGCAACAGAGAGTCTAAAAGCTCATCCGCATCAAACGTATATTGACGCACCAGAGTTTTTCCGTTTTTGAGAGTGTATTTTAACATAAGTCCATAGCTGTACCGATAACCGCGGTTTGGATCATTTCTCTTTGTGATAATCGCTTTATGCAGATTTTCCACCAAGGAAAGCCCCTCCAAATCAGAAACGCTGTAGTCATAGCTGTCAATTGTGCGGGCTATCCTATTATCGCTGGTCAGCATGCGGTTTGTGTTTTGTTCATCACAAAAAGACACAGACGCAACCTCCTCTGGCTTCGGAACTTTCTTTTCATATCCTAAAATGTCAACTGCAAACGCTCCGTACATCAAAAGGACAAAACAGATAAAACCAATCACCGGCTTGTATACCGTCTTGAAGATCCGGAACGATTTCTGCACCAGCATCTGCGCAATCACAATGCCCAGAACCCCGATCGGGATCAGGAACAAAATGTTATCCGATCCGATAATTTCAGAAAAGTATAAGTATCCGCCGCAGCCAAAGCAGATTCCAACACCATAGACAAACACCGGACGAAGCTTTGGAAATGCGATAATTTCACTATGATTTTCTAAATTCCGGATGCGGTAGAGTCCATAGCCTGCTAAGACAAAGACAACCGACAAAGCCAGATATAAAATCCATTTTCCGCTTGTCAGCATTTCATCCGGAAGTGCATACAGGAACTGAATCAGAGAATAATCTCCGTTATAAACATATCCGAACAGCTGCTGCTCGCAAAAGTAGAATACAAAGCTTTCTGCCACTGCCGGAAGCACTGCAACCGCAAAGGTTAAGCAGAAGCCTGCAAATGCATTTCCAACAATCATCATGATAAACGATGCGGCGGTAAAGCTCAAAAGCTCATACAGCAGTCCGCTTGCCAAAAGCCAGAAAAGATCTATTATCCGATAGCTTTCTGCAACATTCATATTCGTGCGGAACATCAGCAGAATCAAGCCGTTGATCAGCACCGGAATCAGAAGCATAATTCCTCCGGATAAAAGATGTGAAAAATAGTGCGTTTTTCTTGAAACCGGAATCCCATGCAGACAGGTCATAGAGGAGTTATTCTGCAAATAGGAAAACAGAAATGCAGAAAGTCCCACCGGTACCAGAATCGCAAGCACATAAAATGCCGGAGACATCCTGTAAATTGGTGATGTTCCGAAATCTGTGTAAACCTCTGTCGGCAAATACCCATACTCACCTGTATATTGGTCTAAGTACAAAAAGGTATAAAACAGGAAAATCCCAATTGTATGCAGTGCACTGATCCACCATAGTCTCCTAAAATCCGAACGGATCAGACTCTTATTAAAGAATGATGTTCTTGAATTCATATCCAAGCCCCCCTAACTCATAGATAAATACTTCCTCCAAGGTCAGCGGAAGAAGATCGCATATTAAAGGCTTCCGTTTTTCTATCTCAGAAAGGATTTCCTCTCCCGATCCCTTTACAATCATAATGGAAACACTTCCATAGATTTCAGTATGCAGCACCTTTAATCCCAGATCCTCCGGAATCCCATCCCGGAACGCTACCTGTAATTTATGAATATTTCCCTTCACGTCATCCAAGGCCTTTTCTAACACTACTCTGCCGCGGTGCATAATGCCGACATGATCGCATACATCCTCCAGTTCGCGGAGGTTATGACTGGAAACCAAAACGGTTGTTCCGCGCTCTGCCACGTCCTGGAGCATCAGCTTCCACACATTTCTGCGCATTACCGGGTCTAATCCGTCCACCGGCTCATCTAAGAGAAGCACCTCCGGCATAGCAGAAATACCGATCCAGAAAGCAACCTGCTTCTGCATCCCCTTGGAAAGTCTGCGCACCCGGCGCGTCAGATCAATTTTGAAAATATCCTTGAGCTGATAAAATCTCTCCCAGCTCCAGTCCGGATAGATTCCGGCATAAAATTTTGCGGTATCGATAACCGAATAAGTTGTGAAGAAAAAAAGGTCATCACTGATAAAGACAATCTTTTTCTTTCGTTCTATGTTTTCAAAAATCGGTTCACCTCCAATTTGAATCTCCCCGGCGTCCTAACGAAAAAACCCTGAAAGATAATTAAGAATATTTTTTTTTAAAACTCCATACCGTCCAATCA
>RQCD01000173.1 GCA_008668455.1 Clostridia bacterium | reverse complement strand
TACGATCGGAAATGCAAAAAAGGTGTTTGAATATCCGGAGAGACCGGTTGTCTTAATTTCCGACCGGGAGATTTTTGAGCTGCGCAAAAAACGCCGCGCCGCCGATAAAGCGAAGCGGATTGAATCCTATAACGATCTGAATATCGGAGACTATGTGGTGCATCAGGCACACGGAATCGGTCAGTATCTCGGCATTCACCAGATGAATGTCGGCGGCATTACCAAGGATTATCTGAAAATCTCCTATCAGGGGAGTGATGTTTTATATGTTCCTGTGGATCAGATGGATCTGCTTTCCAAATATGTCGGCAGTGAAAAGATCAAGCTGAACCGCCTGGGAGGAACAGACTGGAGTAAAACGAAAAGCCGTGTCAAGGCAGCAACAGCAGAAATGGCAAAGCAGCTGGTGGCGCTCTATGCGGCGCGTGAGCGTTCCGCAGGGTATGCGTTTTCACCGGACACCCCTTGGCAGCGCGATTTTGAGGATACCTTTTTATATCAGGAAACGGACGATCAGCTGCAAAGTATTGAGGAAGTGAAGCAGGATATGGAGCGTCCGCGTCCGATGGACCGGCTTTTATGCGGAGATGTCGGATACGGGAAAACCGAGGTGGCGCTTCGTGCTGCTTTTAAAGCGGTGATGGATTCCAAGCAGGTGGCATACCTTTGTCCGACCACAATTCTTGCCATGCAGCAGTACGATAATTTTTGTCAGCGGATGCAGAGCTTTCCGATCCGGATTGAGATGCTTTCCCGCTTCCGTACGCCGGCACAGCAGAAGAAAATTTTGAAAAAACTAAAGGATGGAGAAATTGATATTTTAATCGGAACGCACAGACTGCTGCAAAAGGATGTAGAGTTTAAGGATTTAGGCTTTCTGATTATCGATGAGGAGCAGCGGTTCGGTGTTGCGGCAAAGGAGCGGCTAAAGGAATTAAAAAAGGATGTGGACGTTCTTTCTATGACGGCAACCCCAATTCCAAGGACACTGCACATGTCTATGATCCATATCCGGGATATGAGCCTTTTGGAAACACCGCCGGATAATCGGCATCCGGTTGAAACCTATGTTTTGGAGCATGATCCGGAGGCGCTTGCCGATGCGATGAAAAAAGAGCTTGCACGCGGCGGACAGGTGTTTTATCTGCATAATCGGATTCAGGGCATTTATCACACGGCAGAATGGATTAAAAAAATGATCCCGGAGGCAAATGTTGCGGTGGGACATGGCAGAATGAATGAGGAGGAGCTGGAGGACATCATGTACGACATGGTGAACGGACAGACCGATATTTTAGTCTGCACGACAATTGTTGAAACCGGACTGGATATTCCGAATGCGAACACGATGATTATTGACAATGCCGACCGGATGGGATTGTCACAGCTCTATCAGCTGCGCGGACGCGTCGGACGGTCAAACCGGACGGCATTTGCATATTTCACCTATAAAAAGGATAAAGCATTATCCGAGGTAGCAGAAAAGCGTTTACATGCGATTCGGGAATTTACTGAGTTCGGATCGGGCTTTAAGATTGCTATGCGCGATCTGGAAATCCGCGGCGCAGGGGATCTTCTGGGTGCGCAGCAGCACGGACATATGGACTCTGTCGGCTATGACCTATACTGCAAGCTGCTCCGGGAAAGCGTGGACGAGGAAATCGGAAAGGGAGAAGCCGCATTTGATACAGTGATTGACCTGCCTGTGAATGCCTATATTCCGGAGCGGTATGTTAAGGATCACAATCAGCGGATTGAGGTTTATAAAAAGATTGCCGCGATTGATTCAGAGGAGGCAATTTCCGAGTTGACAGACGAGCTGATTGACCGTTTCGGAGATCTTCCGCGTGCGGTAAAAAGTCTGATTGCAGTGGCAGAGGTCAAGTCCATGGCGCATCAGTGCGGTATTACAGAGCTAAAAGATACCGGAAGTCTTTTACGGATGACATTTTTAGAAGGGCAGTTAGATGCAGACACAGTGATGGAATTGGTGAAAAAATTTACTAACCAAATCAAAATTTCTGCATCAAAAATTCCGCAGATCAGCTTTATCGGAAAGGACCGGAGTCTTTCTAATATTAAATTTTTATTACAATCGCTCAAGGAATTGAAGAAACTGAAAAAATAATGTATAATAAAGAAAAGGCGAGATTAGAAGGAACGATGGTGAATAGCATGAAAAAGATTTTGACAGTTATTTTAACATTGATATTCCTGCTTTCCGGCTGCGGAGAGACGGGGGAGACGGCGGCTGTGGTCGGGAAAACGAAAATCACAGTGCCGGAGGTGCGCTTTTATTTAGACAGCGTGAAAAAGCAGATGGAGGGAACGGAATTAAGCAGCGATGAGGACTGGGAAACCAAGGAAATCGAGGGGACAAAAGCAATCGTTTTAGCAAGGGAGCGTTCCATTCAGACTGCAATTGATAATGTTGCCTATGTCGAGGTCGGGAAAAAGATCTTCGGCAAGCTTTCCGATTCGGAAAAAGAGCAAAGCAAGAAGATGAAAGGGCAGTTTCAGGCGCAGTTTTCCGGCGCGGACGGATATAAGAATTTCCTTGCGGACAGCGGCTTGAATGAGAGCTTTATCAATATGCTCTGTGATTCTGCCGTTTACAGCAGCAAACTTTTAGAAAAGGTTACCAATGAGGATGTCACAGAGGATACTTGTAAAAGCTATTTTGAGGAAAACAAGGACTCTTTAGAGGAAACCTACCTCCGCGCAAAGCATGTTCTGATACTGACCAAGGCTATGAACACGCGTCATGATCTGCCCGCAGCGGAGCAGGCGGCAGCAAAGGCGAAAGCGGAGGAAATTTTAAAGCAGGCGCAGTCCGGTGCGGATTTCGACGCTTTGGTTTCGGAATATTCCGAAGATCCCGGCTCTAAAACGAATCCGAACGGATATGTTTTCAAAGAGGGAGACATGGTGCAGGAGTTCTGGGATTGTACCAATTCTTTAGGAATTGATGAGATCGGGTTTGTCAAGAGCGAGTTTGGTTATCATATTATTAAGCGTCTTGCACTGACACCGGGGGTGATGACCACTCAGCTGACCGATCTTGCAGCAGGAGAGGTTCTGGCACAGAAAATGCAGGACTGGATTTTGGAGTATGGTATCACTGTTGAAAAAAACAGCGACATTTTAGACACAATTTTTTAATTTGAAAAAAGACTTTGACAAAAGATAATTTTTGTGCTAAAATGAAAGTAAGAATGGAAAACCGTAAGGTTTTCGCAAGGAGTATCAGAATTATGTATCATATTGGGGATAAGGTTGTATATCCGATGCACGGAGCGGGTGTGATTGAATCCATTGAGGAGCATGAGGTTCTCGGACAAAAAAAGGTTTATTATATTATGAAAATGCCTGCCGGTGAGATGAAAGCGATGATCCCGATGGATACCTGTGAAAATATCGGCGTCCGTTTTGTGATCAGCAAGGAGGAGGCAAGGCATGTGCTGGAGGCTTTTCGCGCACATGCTGTCTTAGAGGACAGTAACTGGAACAAACGGCACAGGGATAATATGCAGAAAATCCGATCCGGGGATATTTACCAGGTCGGAGATGTTGTGAAGGATCTGATGTACCGGGAAAAGGCAAAGGGACTTTCCACCAGTGAGCGGAAGATGCTGAATAATGCCAAGCAGATTATGGTGAGTGAGCTTGTTTTGTCGAGTGTTGCCGGAAAAAGCGACATTGAGAATATCATCACAGATACAGTGGAAGAATTATTTTAAAATACATAGGGGATGTCAAAAAAGGCACAGAATATTCACGGACTAACACATTTTGCAAATTTTCAGCTGTCCTTGAACTTTGCACCAAACGCGCCGCTTGGAGTACGCAGGTACACTGCCGGGTACGTTTGATGTGCTTTTTTTTGCATCTCTTTATCAGGAGAAAAAAATGGTTAGTGTAGTGATTGTTGCCGCCGGTTCGGGAACACGGATGGGCGCAGGGTACAACAAAATTTTTATGATGCTGGGTGGAAAAACGGTATTGGAGCAGACAGTTTCGGTGTTTTTGGAGTGCCCGGAGGTGGACGAGCTTTTGATTGTGATGAGCGAGGGCGAAATAGAAAAGGGCAAGGCGCTTTTTTCCAATGTTCCGGATATCCGGTTTGTCTGCGGCGGTGCGACACGTGCCGATTCTGTGAAAAACGGGGTTTTGGCGGCTATGGGAGACTATGTGATTGTGCATGACGGCGCAAGACCGCTGATTGCAGAGCCTATGATCCGGCAGGTGATTGCAGAGACAAAAATGCACCGTGCAGCAGCGGTTGGCGTAATCTGCAAGGACACGGTCAAAAAGCTTGATCCGGACGGCATGATCCGAACCACGCTCGACCGGGAAAAAATGATTCAGATTCAGACACCGCAAGGCTTTGAGAAAGAACTGTTATTAAAAGCATATCAAAAGTTTCCGGACAGGAAACCGACAGATGAATGCGGATATATGGAGCTTTTGCAGATTCCGGTAAAATTTATCACCGGCAGCTATGAAAATCTGAAGCTGACCACCCCGGAGGATCTTGTGATTACAGAAAGCATTTTAAAACGGAGGAAAAAAGTCTGAATAAAATCGCCCATAGCACTGCTTTTTGCTCGGGGCGGTACCAGCGTACAGCACCACTCGCTACAAAGCAGCACTCTGAGCAATTTTCTTTCAGACTTAGGTTTGTGCCTGACAGCACGGAAAGGAATGGTTATATATATATGAGAATCGGACAGGGCTATGATGTACACCGGCTTGTGCCGGAGCGGGATTTGTACCTCTGCGGTGTTAAAATTCCGTATGAGCTGGGACTTTTAGGGCATTCGGATGCAGATGTTGCTTTGCATGCCCTATCCGACGCACTTTTGGGCGCGGCAGGCTTGGGTGATATCGGACGCTTTTTTCCGGACACCGACCCGAAATATAAAAATATCAGCAGTATGCTCCTCTTAGAGGAGGTATACCGCGTGATCTCGGAGGCTGGTTTTACCGTAGGAAATGCAGACGTGACAATCATTTGCCAGCGCCCGAAAATTCTTCCCTATATTGATGAGATGGAGGAAAATGTCGCAAAGGTTTTAAACATTTCAAAATCTCACATAAACGTGAAAGGAACTACCACCGAAAAGCTCGGCTTTGAGGGCAGGGGAGAGGGTATCTCGGCAATGGCTGTTGTGCTGTTGAATGAATCAAAATAAATGCGTCATACAAGAAACTGCACAGGAGGTTGACCCCTGTGCAGTTTCTTTGTATCTGAGATACGGTTATTCTGATAAAATTACAAATACATCTGTTGCCTCTCCGTTGACTACCTTTGCGAAAGCGTAGTTGATTGTGTAGCTCGTTACATTTGACCAATGGATGGTGTCATCTGATATAGCATAAGGGTCAATTTTGGAGGACATAATATCTGCTTTTGTTCCGACATTTAAACGATTTTTGCTGCTTTTTGAATAATCATATACATAAACACGCGTTTCGTCTGCCAGAGAAAATTCCATTGTGCCGCCCCTGCCGGAATCAGACTGGATGGAATCAGTGATCGGGCTATAGAGATATGTTTTTCCTTCATGATATGTCCCTAACGTAAAGCTGTTTGCCGTTTTATCGACAATCGGACCGTAGACTAAATGAACCATATTTTCTTCTGTGTCAAACCTGTCAGACCATTCCTTTGTCCAATTGCTGTTTGGTGGTATTGTAATGGAAAGTAGGGTTTGGCTTCTTTCAGCATTTTGGCGCACTGAGAAGTAGTCTCTATCCAGTCCGATTTGCGATGCTTCCACTATTCTGGAAAGCTCTGAAACATTTCCATTTTGATTGAAACTGAGAACAACGATATCTCCTTTTTCCAAAGAATCTATATTGTCTATATTAATACCTCTTATGTCATCTGATGTGACAAATGTCTGTTCCTCATGACCGTACAGCGCCTTAATGGAATATGCGCCATCTGCTGTTTCAGATGGGGCGGCAGTTAAAACCGCAATTTGCGTCCATGATGGGTATTGCTCTTTTCCGGTTAGAATGACATATGGATTTGCACCGTCAGAATCCGGTTCGCCATAGGCAGTGACATTGTATTCCAGCTGATCTACCAGTTTATCAGTAGTTACTATAGATAGATCGGATACAGTCGGATGACCTCCGTATCCCCAAGAATCAGAATAATCAATCCCGTTTAGTATCTTTGTTTGCTTGCCAAGTTTTATTTCTCTGAAAGTTTTTATTTCTTCGCCGTTGATGTAATCGTATCTTGTTTCTCTGAGAGTTTGTGTTGCTTCGTCAAAAGCCGCCCTATTTAAATCCATACTAATTTCAGCTGCTTCCAAAGAGAGTAGCTTTCCAGTGGTGGGAGAAAGCTTGTATTTTACAATACGGTTTGCGAGATCTCTTTTAATACTATTACCGTCGGAATATATAAATCCAAGGATGCCGTCAATCATTGCATTTCCGAATATTCCGTTCCAACTGCAGCGGTACGGATCAACCTCCAAAAGCCGTTCTGTTCCGTCATCACAGAATAGAGATATTTTGTAGAAATCATCCATGCTTGATTTGGTGAGCTTTTCTGCTACGGCATAGCGTGCTTCAATTTTAGTCGGATCCTCCTCCGGATCGTCCGGTTCAATTGCAAGCGTACCGGTGGCGGCAGTCAGAATCACATACGGATATGTACCGTCTGCATTTTTCTCACCGTAAGCATAGGCGGTATAGCTTTCCTGATCCTCCAGCTGGTCAAGAGAAACGGTGTACAGATCGGAAGTATAGCCGCGTGCCTCGGCATATTCTTTATATCCTAGCAGGTCAACCAGCATTTTAATCAGATCGCCGTAGGTGATTGCACTATCCGGGCGGAATGTATCTCCTTCTGCTGCAAGATAGCCGTTTTGTACGCAGTACTGAACATAGCCGCAAAGCGTTGTTCCGGCATCGATATCTGCAAAGTCAGTAGAATCCTCCAATGCTGCGGCAAAACGCTGATGTTTCAGAATTTTGACTGCAATTTCAGCTGCCTCTCCGCGTGTGAGATTTTGTTCCTCATGTCTGGCAGACATGATTCCGATTTCGGACAGGAATGCCAAATGGGGAAGATCGGTCGGAATATCGGACGGGTCAGACGGATCGGTAGGTTCGGTTGGCGCTTGAGGGATTTTGGTGACCGTACCCGGCTCTGCGATCGGCTGCATACCGTTGTAGGAATCCCAGACATATGCGCGCGCCTCTAACACCGTTTCACCGCTTGAAATATTGGTGGTAACGGTCATTTTTTGTGAGGTTGTGTCGGTAGCAGAGACTGACGTGGAAAAGGTTTGAATCAGTCTTTGATTTTCTCCGTAAAGACCGATAAAGGCAAGTCCTGATCCTGCCTCCTTGTCCTGTTTGGAAATGATCATAGACAGCTCGTATTTATCTTTTTTTCTGCGATGCGGAAAAATCGAGCTGATAAGGATCATTCTGTCCCCTGACAGATGGGAATAGACTGGTCATTGTCACTGCACTGACCAGAATACTCAGCGCTTTTTTGAACTTTTTGTTCATTTTTTTCATTCTTTCTCTTTGTTTGTAAACAACTCTAATTATAATTATAGCATAAACGGAAATTGATTGAAATAATGTAAAACAAGAAATAAAAAATAATGCACCTTTCACAGAGAAAAGTGCATTATTTTGTTTAATCTTCTTTGGGTTTCATAATTGTTCCGGCAATTTTTTCAATTGTCCGGATGGGCGCATCCTTTGCGTTTCCCCATTCCATCTCCTGATTCCGGTAGTCAAATTTTAAAACAAACCGGTGGATTTCTTCCTGCAAACGGTCAAGCTCTAGCATTTCCTTATGAAAAAGCGTCTGCAGAAATTCTTCCTGCTGTGCCTATCCTCGGTATTTTACGCTCAGCCGCATCACTGCCTCAAAATCCGGCAGGCATACCCCCTGGAGGCTTCAAATTTTTTGCGGAATACATCAT
>RQCD01000182.1 GCA_008668455.1 Clostridia bacterium | reverse complement strand
CTGATCGGAGCGCGCGCGGAGAAACATACGCTGCCGGTACTGGATGCGCAAGGCTCGGCTTGGTGCAGGAACACGACCTGTCAGGATTTTGGAGACAACACGCTCCCCGGCGCGGATGTGCCGGAGGAGGTGCAAACGCATTGGGCATATCCGGTGATGAGAAAACTGGTCACAGACGGGATTTTGCAGGAATACCGCCCGGACGATCCGATCACCAGAGCGGAATTTGCAGTGCTTCTGACAAAATATATCCCGCTCCGGGAGGATGAATACCATTGGATTTTCCCGGATGTCGGCGCGGATTTCTGGGGCGCGTCCGCTTTGCAGACGCTCTATAACTACCGGATGATTTCAGAGGAAATGCTGCAAGACGGCATGGTTTTGCCGGATCAGCCGGTTATGCGTGCAGAGGCGGCGGCAATGCTCTCGGGAATGGCGGAGGAAAAGACCGAAGAAAATCCGGAATTTTCCGATCTCTCCGAAGCGCCGGAGTGGACAAGAGAGAAAATTTTAAAAGCATGCAGAACCGGGTTATTTACCGGGAGAGACGAGCATACCTTTGCACCGAATGAAACTTTGACGCGTGCAGAGACAGCAGCGCTTTTATCAAAGCTAAAATAGGAGGATTATTTCGCATGTTCAAACGGATATTTGCCGTAGTTTTGATGTTATGCATGCTCCCGTGGGGAGCGGCTTATGCACAGGAAAACCGGGAGGAAACAGAAGCAGCCGCGGTTGTAACCGGGCTGGGTCTGATGCAGTATTATGATGACGGAGATTTTCGCGGAGATTGGTATGTGAGCTTTGACGAGCTTGCATGCGCATATTTCCGGATGCAGGGGCAGGAGCGGGAGGACGCATTTTCTGAATTAAAACAAGATGAGCTTTTGCCGGAGAAGGCAGAGCCGGAAAAGATTGCAGAGGTTTCGGACGCAGTTTTTCTGATGGTGATCGCTTTGGGCGGAAAAAGCCTGATTGAAAACGGGCAGGATGCCGGAAAGCTTGCCGCCTCCTGGGGAATCACGAAAAAGCTTTCGGGAAAGGAATCTGCGCTTTTGCGGACGGATTTTTCCGAGCTTTTGTTTGCCACGCTTTGTGCGGATCGGATGCAGATTACCGAAATCGGAGAAAACCGCGCGGAATTTTCCAAAGATTCAAGCCTGCTTTGGGATGTCTTTCATGTTAAAGAAGTACATACAAAGGTGCTTGCAAGCGAAAAAAGCAGTCTGATTCCGGGAGAAAATCCGCTTTTGGGGGAATTGCAGTTATCCGACCGCCGGGCGGCATACCAGGGAACAACCGACTGGACGGGACATGCTGTCCGCGGCTGGCTGCAATTTGATTCCGACCGGGAGGAGAACGCACGGGTTATATATCTTACAGAGGATCAGAGCACAGAAATACAGATTCCGTCCGGAAGAATTTCGGAAGATTCCAGCCTGGACAAGGTTTCTTATCTGCCGGAGTATGACAGTAGCCGGGAGAAAAGCATGCAGATTTCCCAAACGGCGGACTTTATCTATAACGGTATGTATCTTGGAAAATCAGACGCAGTGGAAAAACTGATTCCGGAAAACGGAGAACTGGAGCTGATTGACCGGGACGGAGACAAAGAGGCAGACGTGGTGAAAATATGGGACTATGTTCCGTTTGTTTTAGAGTTTGCGAGTCTGGAAAACGAGACGCTGTTTTCCAGAAATCAAAAGGAGAGCGTCTCTTTAAAAGACCGGGAATACCGGATTCTTTCAGAGAGCGGCGAAAGACTGGATTTGTCCGGGCTTTCCTCCTATGATGTTCTGATGCTTGCCGTACCAAAGAATCAGAGCGGTTTGGTGCAGCTTGTCCGTTCAGACCGGCGGGTATACCAGGGGATTCTCCAAAGAGAGGACGAATCGGAGATTTTGATCGGAAAGGATCGGTTTCGGACAGCAAAGGAACTGGAGGTCATTCCAAACGGTGCGAATGTGACGGCATATGCCGATCTTTACGGGAGAATCGTATTCTGGGAGCGCGGAGAGGACTTTGATTACGGCTATGTTACGCGTGTTTCCTATGCGCCGGAGGAGGATGAGAGGATCGCGGTGAAGATGTACACCTTTAACCACGGCACAAGAGTGTTTTACACGGCGAAAACTGTCTGGATGTACGACTATGCGCAGTCCAAAAGCAAAACAAAATATATGCAGGGAAAGACCGGAGCAAATTCCTTTGAGGCGCTGGAGAGCCTGATGCAGGGACGGAACGAATTGATCAAATGCCGGTTTAACAGCGCCGGAGAGCTTCGGGAAATTGCCTATTGCGGCTCAAAAATCTGGCAGGACATGCCGGATGAGAAGGACGAATTTCATATCTATTACGGCTACAATCAGAAGGGCTGGAATGTCAATTTCAACCAGAAAATGTTTGATTCCAAGGTACGCGTGACCGAGCGGACAAGGCTTTTGTCCTTAGAGGGGAACGCAGCATGCCCGGAGAAATTCCGCCGGCTGTCGCTTGCTGATCTTGCGGCGGACAACAGCTTTGATGTGCGGATTTATGATGTGAATGAGAAATTCGAGGCAGGGGTCATTCTTTTAGATGATCTGCATGAATATTACTCCAAATTCGGAAATTTAGTCACAAAGGTGCGGACAGTGATCGGAGAGGACGATCAGGAGCTGCGGGAGTTTACGCTCTATAATCTCGGACAGGAGATTATTGTGCAGGCAGAAAATCTGGATTTGGTGACCGATGCGGAAATTGCAGAAAAGTTTTATTCTGCCGGAACAACGCTCCGGGAAATCGGTGTGGGCGATGTCATTTACTATAAGCTTGGGGCAGACAACAGGATTTCCGGCTTTGCCGTTCTCTATAAAAACAAGGAGCAGAATTTTTACTGGACGTCTACCTATGGCTGGAATGGCGGTGTGCCGAGTGCGGCAATGACGGTGGCGTATTTCAAGGTTTTAAAAACCTTTGAGGATTTAATTGTTGCCGATATTAACGGCGCGCGGCCGATTGCGGAATATACCTGGCGGAATTATTATCTGTACGATTCCAAAAAGAACCGGGTTGAGAAAGCGTCCTTCCGGGATGTTTTGCCGGGGGATCGCGTGGTCGGACTTTGGAAATGGGCAAACCTGAATGATTTGATTATTTACCGTTAGCAGATTGCATAAGAAGTGACGGATGATAAATCTAATTTTCAAAAAGTCTGCGGATTTTTGGAAAAACAGTGGACTTTTCTGCTGATTTCGTATAAAATAGAAGTAATAACAAGAGAGGAGGAACGTTATGGACGCAGTACAAAAATGGAACATGGAATTGCGTGCGCAGGAAATTGTGGAGATTTTAAAGGAACACAAATTTGACGCGCACTATGCTGAGAATGTGGAAAACGCGAAAAAAATTATGCAGGGCTTAATCCCGGAGGGGGCAAAAATTGCGGTGGGCGGTTCGGTTACGCTTGGATCGACAGGAATTTTAGACGAGGTGATCCGCAGTCCGAAATATCAGTTTATCGACCGGTACGCGGCAAAGGATTTTGAAGAAATGCTCAATCTTTACCGGGAGGGCTTAACCAGTGATGTTTTTGTGAGCAGTGTAAACGCAATCACAAGAGAGGGTCAGCTTGTCTGTATCGACTGCACCGGAAACCGCGTCAGCTCTATTATTTTCGGACCGAAAAAGGTGATTATTATAGCTGGTGTCAATAAGGTGTGCGATACACTGGAGGATGGAATCAAGCGTGCAAAGGCGATTGCGCCCTTAAATGCGCATAGGCTTCCGCATCCGAATGCAGCCTGCTTTGAGGACGGTATTTGCAGGCGCGAGATTTGCAAGTCGCATGAGAGAGTCTGCAATGCGATTGGAATTGTGGATGGCTGCTATTACAGTCCGGGACGGATCAGCGTGATTATCGTGCCGGAGGAGCTTGGATATTAAAATAGGAGGATTTTGATGGGAATGAATGAAGAATTTCCGAAGTATTTCGGGTGCAACGTGTTTAACGACAGTGTGATGGAGGAGCGGCTTCCGAAGGATGTTTATAAAAAGCTCAAAAAGACCATTGATGAGGGAAAGGTGCTGGATGAGGCAATTGCGGATGTGGTTGCCAATGCGATGATGCAATGGGCAATGGAGCATGGCGCAACGCACTATACCCACTGGTTTCAGCCGCTTACCGGGATCACAGCTGAAAAGCATGATTCCTTTATCACCAATAAACCGAACCACAAGGCAATCTGCACCTTTTCCGGAAAGGCGCTGATTAAGGGTGAGCCGGATGCGTCCAGTTTTCCGTCCGGGGGCCTGCGTGCAACCTTTGAGGCGCGCGGCTACACGGCATGGGATTGCACCTCTCCGGCATTTTTAAAGGAAGACAAGGCAGGGGTAACCCTTTGCATTCCGACGGCTTTTTGCGCTTATACCGGTGTTGCGCTGGATAAGAAAACGCCGCTTTTAAGATCGCAGGAGGCATTAAACCGCGAAGCGCTCCGGGTACTCCGGCATTTGGGAAATGACAGCGCAAAGCGTGTGGAGGCATGCGTGGGTGCGGAGCAGGAATATTTTTTGGTGGACAGCGACCTTTATGCACAGCGGCTTGATTTGGTCTTTACCGGAAGAACTCTGTTCGGAACAATGCCGCCCAAGGGACAGGAAATGGACGACCATTATTTCGGGACGCTGAAGGAACGCGTGGCACAGTTTATGAAAGAGGTAGACGAGGAGCTTTGGAAGCTGGGCGTGTATGCAAAAACCAAGCATAACGAGGCTGCTCCGGCGCAGCACGAGCTTGCACCGATTTTTGATCACGTCAATCTTGCCACCGATCACAACCAGCTGGTGATGGAGACGATGCGAAAGGTCGCAAAGCGGCATCACTTTGCGTGTCTCCTGCACGAAAAGCCGTTTCGGGGTGTGAACGGATCGGGAAAGCACAATAACTGGTCGATCACAACGGATGAGGGAGAAAACCTGTTAAATCCGGGAAAAAAGCCGCAGGAGAATCTGCGTTTCTTAGTATTCTGCTGTGCTGTGATCAAGGCGATTGACGAGCATTCCGCACTGTTGCGTGCGTCTGCCGCCAATGCCGGGAATGATCACCGTCTGGGTGCAAGCGAGGCGCCGCCGGCAATTATTTCAGTCTATTTCGGCGATCCGCTCACAAAGCTCTTAGAGCATATTGCAGAAAATGACCAGGATAGCCAGGCAGGAAGCTCCCGGCTGGATATGGGCGTGGCAACACTTCCCGATCTGCTTTTGGATGATGCAGACCGAAACCGTACCTCGCCGTTTGCCTTTACCGGAAATAAGTTTGAATTTCGTATGGTGGGATCGTCTGCGTCTATTGCCGGCCCGAACACCGTTTTAAACTCGATCGTTGCCGACAGCCTTTCTCAGATTGCCGACCGGATGGATCAGATGGAGGATGTGGAAAAGGAAACACCTGCACTTTTGGCAGAAATCATTAAAAAGAACCGCCGGATTATCTTTAACGGCAACAGCTACTCGGCAGAATGGGAGGAGGAGGCAGAAAGACGCGGACTTCCGAACATTAAGAACAGTGTGGACGCATACCGCGCGTATCTGTTCCCGGAATCGGTGGAAATGTTTGAGCGACTGGGCGTATACACCGAGCAGGAGCTCTTGGCAAGATATGAGATTAAGCTGGAAAAATATATTAAGGTGATCAATATTGAGGCGCAGGCAATGCTGCAAATGGCAAAGCGCGAGATTTTGCCGGCTGTGATCCGGTATGCTGCGGATTTGGCAGATTCTGTGATGAAATTAAAGAAGGCGTCCTATCCGGCTGCGTCCTCTGAAATTCTTTTAGGAGAGATTTCGGAGAATGTGGAAAAGTTGAATCAGCAGATCCGCAGCCTGGAGGAGGCCACCAAAGAGATTGCCGAGCTGCCGCCGGAAAGCCTGCAGCAGGAGGCGGAATTCTGCCGCGACACCATTTGCCCGGCAATGGAGAAGCTTCGGGAAACAGCAGATGCGCTGGAGGCAGTTACCGACAAAAAGGTATGGCCGATGCCGACCTATGATTTATTATTATTTGGCGTATAAGCTACAAAAGAACGGAGAGGATTTTATATGGCAAAGTTTACGTATCGCCCGAACGGCGTCTGCGCGGCGCAGATTGATTTTGAAATTGAGGACGGAATTGTGCATAATGTGCATTTTACCAGAGGCTGCAGCGGCAACACGCAGGGGATTGCAAAGCTGGTAGAGGGGATGAGAGTGGATGACGTGATCAGCCGTTTAAAGGGAACGGACTGCAACTATAAAGGCACGTCCTGCCCGGATCAGCTGGCGCGTGCGTTAGAGGCAAGCAAGCAAAATTAAAAAACAGGAATATTTTAGTGTTTGCAATCATATAGTAATAGGAGAAAGAAAAAACTCTGAAAGGATGATTGCAAATGAAAAAAAGTCTGTTGGTTTTAGGGATGCTTTTATGTCTGGCAGTGACTGGAAAAATGCTTTGCTGGCAGGAGAAAACACAGGAAGCAAGCGTGTATTTTGTGGATCAGGATATTCAGCGGCTGATTCCGGTGGATTATGCCGTTCCGGCGAAAAAGCCGGAAAAGGCGGCAAGGCTGGTTCTCCGGGAGCTTTCCGAGGGGCGGAGGAATAACCCGAAAATTATGCGGCTGTTTCCGGACGTAAAAAACGGGCTTACCGTTAAGGTGAAGAATCAGACGGCATATGTGAATCTGAGCCGGGAATTTGTCGAAAAGCATTCCCCGATCCGTCAGCATGAGCTACTGACGGTCTATTCCATTGTCAATTCCCTGACTTCGATTGATGGAATTGTGAATGTGAAATTTACGATTGACGGAAAAGAGGAAAAGAACTTTAAAGGGTTTATTGATATGAGGGAAGCATTCATACCGGATTATTTTATGTAGAAAAGAAGGGGTGCCAAAAAAGGCACAGACCGTTCAAGGGCTGAAATGCCCTGAAAGCAGGTATTTTGGTTGAAATCCGCATTTTGCGGATTTCCTATCATTGCTGCCCTTGAACTACGCCCCAAACGCGCCGCTTGGAGTACGAAAGTACCCGGTCGGGCACGTTTGGAGCGTTCTGCACTCTTTTTTTACACCCCATTTCACAAATTTTAGTATTAGGAGGAGACTGTATGATTACGAAAGAAAAATTTGGACAGGTTTACGGAGAGGATGTTTATTGCTACTCTCTGAAAAACAAAAACGGTATGGAGGTACGGATTTTAAATTACGGCGGCATTTTAAAGAATATTTTCGTACCGGATCGGGAGCAAAAGCCGACCGATGTGATTTTAGGGAGAGACACTCTGGAGGAATATATAGATAACGACGGTTACCTGGGCGCGCTGATCGGACGGTGCGGAAACCGGATTGCAAAAGGAAAATTCACGATTGACGGAGCGGATTTCCAGGTGGGTGTCAATGACGGAGAAAATTCGCTCCATGGCGGCATCCACGGCTTTAACGAAAAAATCTGGATGGCAACCGAGAGCGGAACGAAAGACGAGCCGTCTCTGATTTTAAGTATTGTTTCGCCGGCAGGCGAAGAGGGGTATCCGGGAACGCTTCGGGTGGATGTGGTATACACACTCACAGCGCAAAACGGACTTGTGATTCACTATGAGGCTGTATCAGATGAGAAAACGGTGGTGAATCTGACAAACCATGCCTATTTTAATGTGAATGGCTGTCATGCCGGATCGGCAGAGGAGCTGACGCTCTGGATGGACAGCGATTTCTACACCCCCAACGGCGCAGACTGCATGCCGAACGGAGAGGTACACAGCGTTTCGGGTACGCCGTTTGATTTCCGTACGCCGAAAAAGCTGGGACAGGATATGGATTCTGATTTTGACCAGATCAAGCTGTTTGGCGGTTATGATCACAATATGATTCTTGCCGGAAACGGATTCCGCAGGTGCGCAGAGCTGTATGGCGAAAAAAGCGGCATTGCAATGGAAATGTACACCGATCTGCCGGGCGTTCAGCTTTATACCTCAAACGCATTAAGCGAGAACAGAAACGGAAAAGACGGTCTGCCGCATAAAAAGCATCAGGGTGTTTGCCTGGAGACACAATATGTTCCGAACGCGGTCAACTATCCGCAGTTTGCCTCTCCGGTTTTAGAGGCAGGAATTCTTTATCATACTACAACAGAGTATCGGTTTATTGTTAAATAATAAACAGGAATGAAGAAATGAACCGACCTCCAAATCGTTCGTTTTTTGGTCTAACCTTTGGGGGTCGGTTCATATGTTTGTTAGCTCCTTAAATTTCACAGAGAATCGCCCGGCGGTTTTGATAGTAGTAAATGCTCATAAAGCCGCAGCTTTTTATCATCTCCAGATACTCTAAAAATGCATTTGCGGCATTTTTGCTGACGTGTGCGTCCGAGGCGAGTGTGAGCAGTTCACCGCCTTCTGCGCGGTACGTCTTTAAAATTTCACGGTCCTGTTCTATGGCGGCAGGGTTTTCTGCATATCGGGAAGTGTTTACTTCAAGTGCAATTTTTCGCGCGGTGATTTCCTTTAAAATGACATGGATTTTTTCCTGGAAAGCGTCCAGGGTGACGTCCAAATGATACCGGTCATTGATATAGCGCAGAGGGCAGATGATATGCGCTAAAATATCAAAATCCATGGTGCGGATCATGGAGAGCATATCGTCAAAATACTGATCCAGGTAAGGGAGAATCAGGTTTTTTGGCATGTTAGCAAAATTGATTTTGGAAAACGGGATTTCATAGTCCGGAAAGCGGACGGCATGCACCGATCCGATGACAACGTCAAAGGAATAAGCTGATAAAATGCGGCGAGAAACCTCCGGATACCAGATTCCCTCGCCAATTTCAATCCCCCGGAGTGCATGAAACCGTTTAGCATCTGCAAGAGAACCCTGTATGATCGTATCCAGATCGGTTTCATGAAAAAATTCAATGTCGCAGTGGTCGGTCACGGCAAAGCCGGATAACCCTTTTTCTTTGATACTCTCTGCCATTTCCGAAACCGGACAGATGGAATCGTGCGAATGTTCAGAGTGTGTGTGCATATCGTAAATCATAATGCTCCTCCTCTTGACAAGATGTATTGTTCCCTGTATAATAACAGAAAACGATCAAATGATCAAGTGCTTTCAATGGAAATGATAAAACAATCAGAAAATTGATTGAAACAGAGGGGATAACATGAATCGTGAGCGGGAAAAACAGATATTAAAAGCGCTTTTGACAGAAAAGCAGATAACGGTAAAAGAAATGGCAAAGCGGCTGTATGCGAGCGAGCCATCCATCCGCAGGGATTTTGTAAGCCTGGAAAATCAGGGATTAATCCGCCGGGTGCATGGCGGTGCGGTCATTGAGGAAAACAGTATTTCGAGCGTTAAAATTCCGTTTGTACTCCGGGAGCTGGAGCAGGGCGACGCAAAAATTCAGATTGCAAAAAAAGCGGCAGCGCTGGTAAAGGATTATGACGTACTGTTTTTGGACGGATCTTCCAGTGCGTATGCATTAGCGCCGTATCTGGCGATGAAAAATCATCTGACGGTGATTACCAGCGGAGTGAAATCTCTTTTAAAGCTGGGTGAATATGGAATCAAGGTGATATCCACAGGAGGGGAGCTTTTAAGCTCCTGCCAGTCGCTGGTGGGCGAGGCGGCACATGAAACCATCCGGCGGTATCATGCAGATATTGCTTTTTTCTCCTGCCGCGGACTTTCGGAGGAGGGGGTCTTAACGGATATTTCGGATTCGGAGAACTATGTGCGCAGGCTGATGATGGAGCATTCCAAAAAATCTTATCTGCTCTGTGCAGGCGACAAGCTTGGAAAAACCTACTTTCATACCCTGTGTACCGCCCGCGAAATTTCCGGGATTCTGTGCGAAAAGGAACTTTCGATTCGCTGCGGTATGGGAGAATCCAATAGGGGGAAAAATAAAGATTTATGATGATTCAAAAGCTGTGTTCAGATATTTTTCTACAGCAATGATGAATTTTTCCGCATCCTCAAGCAGTTCTGCGGTTTCCTGTCTGTCTGCAACGTAAAAATCATCATAATCGCTTTTGGTACGAATCAAGCTGGTGCTGCTGATAATATCGGAATATTTTCTGTCAAAAATGCCGGTTTTGACGTAATGCTCACGAAAATAAGCAATCACACCGGAATGCTTTTTAAAATCCATCTCATCTAATGCCAAAACAGAACGCATAGCATGAAAAACGCTATAATATGCACGGTTATTAGCCGTTTTATATTCATTCATGGAAAGATTTTTCTTACCACTGTTCAGAAAATCCCGTGCTTCCTCAATACGGTATTTTGAAAGTGTAATGCATTTTTCGTTAAGCACTGAGCCTCACTCCTTCTGTGGCAACGTTTCGATAGAATGGAATTGTATTCTTCCATTCCTCAAAAAGGTCTGAATTAATAATAATGGGCGACAGAACAATGGAATAACCGTTTTTTTCATAAATATCGCCAAGCAGATCAACCAGTTGTTTTTGGAATTTGAGTTCTTCCGCACGATTGATTTTTGCAAGAATCATCAGATCGAGATCAGATTCAGAATCATAGTCATTTCTGGCATAAGAGCCAAATAAAATGATCTCACTGAGCCGATCCTCAAAAATATCCTTAGTACCCTCAACAAATGCGGAAAGCAGCTTGTTAAGCTTCGTCTTGTGATCCATGAAGATTCACCTCACATAG
>RQCD01000148.1 GCA_008668455.1 Clostridia bacterium | reverse complement strand
GGTATTTTCTTGTTACAGCTCAATAATTTTTACATAAAAACAAAAAATTTTTCATTGTGAGAAAAATAGCGGTTTGCTATAATGAAATCAAGATGAAATAGCAGCGGAGGAGAGAAAATGCGAAAGACAAAAAAAGAGAGAACGCAGATCACAGAGCCGCATTCCCAGGGAGGAGACGGTATGTTTCGGAGCAATGAGCCGGAAAAGGCAAAGAAGCTTCTTGACCGTCCCGGAATTTTAGGATATTTCTGCGAAGAAAATTTTGAAAAGCTCCGGCGGTGCGAAATGTTAGCGGAGCAAAAAGGAAAAAGCGTTGCACAGATTGCACTGGCATGGATTTATAATCAAAGGTTTAAAGTCTTTGCCATTTCCAGCCCGGTAACAAAAGAGCAGCTGATCTCCAATATCGAAGCAATGGAGATCAGGCTGACAGAACAAGAGCTTCGGTGGCTGAATTTAGAGGACTGAAAAAGGGGGCAAACATCAATGGTTCTAAAACGTAACACACAAGCAATTCCAAATAACGGCAGGAGTCATCAGCAGCTGGTTTTACAGTCGATGGTCTGGCCGGGACTGATTGCTTTATTCATTTTTGCTTATCTGCCGATGGCAGGGTTGGTGATGGTGTTTCAGGCCTACGACATCATCAAAGGCTTTTTTGCAAGTCCCTGGGTGGGATTTAAGCACTTTCGGGATTTTTTCACAAATCCGCAGTTTCCGGTGCTGATGAAGAATACACTCATCCTCAGCTTTGCAAAAATTCTGTTTGGATTTCCGGCGCCGATCATTCTGGCGCTGATGTTTAACGAAATCACCCAGAAAGCAACCAAGCGTGTATTTCAGACGATTACATACATGCCGTATTTTCTGTCCTGGGTTGTGGTTGGCGGAATGCTCTCGGCAATGCTTGCCGTGGATGGCGGCTCGGTGAATGACTTTTTGGTACGGTTCGGCATGATCAAGGAACCGATCAATTTCCTGTCCGAGCCGAAATATTTCCGGACGATTTTGGTAGCAAGCAATATCTGGAAAAGCATTGGCTATAACGCAATTATCTATATTGCCGCCATTGCCGGAATCAATCATGAAATGTACGAGGCGGCAGAGGTGGACGGAGCATCAAGAATCCGGCAGATGATCAGCATCACGATCCCGGAAATTGCTCCGCAGATTATGATTATGCTGATTATGCAGATCGGACAGCTCTTAAATGCCGGCTATGAGGATATTCTGATTCTGACAAATAACTGTGATAATACCGTTCTCTTAGAAGTGGGAGACGTAATTGATACCTACGTTTACCGGTTCGGAATCAAAATGCACCGCTATTCCTATTCCGCGGCGGTCGGCTTATTTAAAGCGATCATCAGCGTGCTTTTGGTATGGCTTGCAAATGCGGCATCGAAGAAATTTACAGATAACAGCTTATGGTAAAAAAGAGGTGAGGAAACATGAAAAGAAAAACAGGAGCAGACAGAATGGTTGCAGCCTTTTCGATAATTGTGGTTGGTCTTTTGTGTCTGACAATTTTATATCCGGTCTGGAATTTGATCGTGATTTCATTTAATGACAGTATGGACACGATGAAAGGAGGACTGGGATTATTACCCCGGAAATTTACATTAGAGAATTATCGGGCAATCGTCCGCGAGGCAAGATTATATCGTGCCTTTATCATCACCGTGATCCGGACGGTAGTTACAACAGTCACCTCGGTGCTGTTTACGGCAGTTTTCTCTTATGCCGTTTCAAGACGTGAACTGAAATTCCGGAATACCTATATGAAGCTTTGCACGCTGACGATGTATTTCAGCGCAGGAACGATCCCGGGATATATTTTAATGAAGGAACTGCATCTTATGAATAATTACCTGGTATTTGTTTTGCCGTATCTGTTCAGTGCATGGAACATGATTATTTTCCGCTCGTTCTTTCAGGGCATTCCGGACAGCTTGGTAGAGGCTGCGAGGATTGACGGGGCAGGAGAATACAGAATTTTCTGGAAAGTTATTTTCCCGTCCTCCACGCCGGTGATTGCCACCATTGCCCTCTTTACGGCAGTGGGGCAGTGGAATACCTGGCTTGACAGTGTGATCTATATGACTGATTCCAAAAAAATGGCGCTCGGAGCAGTACTCAGGCAGATTATTTCCTCAGCAAGCGCCTTAGCGGAATAGCGCTTAAAATACTTAGGAGCGGCGGCAACCTCACAGGACACCTCTATGGTCAGCACAAGATCGTTATCCGCAAGCTCTATGCTTGTTTCGATGCTTCCAATCGTTATGGTTTATCCGTTCGTGCAGAAATATTTTGTCGGCGGTATGATGATTGGTGCAGTTAAGGGTTAAAATTTACATAAAAAGGAAAGGAAGACGTGTATGAAAAGAATTAAACGGGGAGTCGCATTAGCATGTGCATTAGCGGCAATGACAACCACAGGAGGCTGCGGCAAAAAGGAGACAGCAGGAGGTGAAAAAGGAAATGTTGTGTTTGGTCAGGACGATCTGAAATTCTCTTACTATTTCCACGATGACGGCGCAACGGCGGTTGAATGGCCGAAAACCGAGGCAGATCAATGGGTTTTGGACAACAAAAAGGTGACTATTGAATTTATCGATGCCGGCGGTGCGGCAAGTGAAAAGCTTGCGTCCATGATTGTTTCCGATAACTATCCGGATTTAATTTGTCTGGAAAAGGGACAGGAAAGCGAAAAGCTGATTGAAAGCGGTGTGGCTGTTCCGATCAATGAGTATATGGAGAAGTATACCAACATGAGAGACAAGCTTCAGGAAAAGAAAATTTTCAGTCTCTTTACCCGGGAGGACGGGAAAATTTATGAAATTCCGAACTGGGCAGTCGTATCCGATCACTATTCCGGAAACCATTGCTGGGCATTGAATCAAAATGTGTATAAGGAATTAGGAAGTCCGAAATTAGAGGATTTTGACGATCTGTACGCCTATCTGAAACAGGTTAAGGAAAAATATCCGGATATGATCCCTTATGAAACCTCGCACATCTTTGAGGGAGAGAGAATGGTTCTGTCGGGTATGTCGGAAAATTTAGTGCCGACCAATCTGGATTGGCTTTCCTATGACGATAACGGAGAATTAAAGTCAATTTTTGAGCATCCGAGCTACGAAAAAGCATGGCTGTTCTTAAATAAGCTTTTCCGAGAAAAGCTGATGACGCAGGACGCATTCTCCCAGACGGCAGATCAGTTCAAAGAAAAGCTTGCCACCGGGCGCGTTGCAGTCTCGACTTCAACACAAGGGTATTTTGAGACAGCGAGAAATGAACTGCTAAAAAACGGAAACGACTATTTTACGATTACTCCCTTAAAGGACAGGAATTTAGACCGCGATAAGGTATTTGTTGCCGGCTGTGACACAACAGGCTGGACAGAATTTCTGATCACGAAAAATGCGAAAAATCCGGAAGCAATCTATGCATTCTTAGACTGGCTCTTTACACCGGAGGGGCAGGCGTTAGAGCTGTTTGGTGTTCCGGGCAAGTTCTATGACGGCTTTAACGAGGACGGTTATCCGGAACCGACTGACGCGTATATCAACAAGTCAGCCGATACCAATGTTGATGGACTCTCTTTCGTTTTGGGAACCACCTGGTGGGATGATGCTTCCATGTATATGATCACAAAGGGACTGCCGGAGGATCAGTGGCCGTGGGGCGGTAAGCAGCAGAGAAAGAACATCTGGCCGTATGTAAAGAATATTACCGAATATAACGGCATTATTCCTGGAACAGAAACAGAAGAAGGAATCATTTATCAGAACATTAAGGAATTACATAAAAACATGATCTCAAAAATGCTTTTTGCATCCTCAGAGGAAGAGGTAAAGAGCCTGATTGCAGAGCTCAGAACACAGTCTGAGAGCCTTGGAATGGATCGTCTGTTAGAGGCAGAGAGCAAAACATGGAAATCGAATAAACAAAAGTTAGGAATTGAATAAACTTTGTGATATAATGTAGATAATACATTATAGAAACGAGGTTAATGTCATGAGCGAGATCAAGAAAAAATACAAGCAGAAACTGATTTTATCCTTTGCGTGTCTAAATCTTATGGGTGTGCTTTTCAGCAGTGTGGGATTTTATGTGCTGTCGATGGGAAATCTTAAAAAGAATTATGCCAGCGTTGTGCAGTCAACGCTGGCAGAGACGCAGAAAAACATCAATCAGAAGCTTGAGTATAACGAGTTCTTAGCAAAAAACTATCTGATGGATCAGGTGTTTTATGCCTATATGCAGAAGGAATACAGCCGTTATGAGGGAACGCAGGTTTTAAATAATAACTTGCTTCCGAAGGGAAGAGAAATGATTTCCCTATCCAAAAATAATGTGCTGATTACGCTTTATATCGAGAATCAAACGATTCCGGAATATTTCTATCATGACACCGATAAAAGCGCTGAGCGCTCCTTTAGCGTCCGGCATATCAGCCATATTGCGGAGAAACCGTATTATCAGCGATATCGGTCACAATCGGGTTATCTTTGGTGGGATCAGATAGATGATGACCGGGAGCGAGGGAGAGTGAGCTTGCTTTCACGTGCCGGATATGTATTCGGCGGAAAGGATGTCGGACTTTTGGTGATCAAGATGTCCATTGAGGATATGATTGTACAGTCGATGGCTGTGACGGACGATCAGCTCTATTATGAAATCCGAACCGGGGAAGATCAGCTCATTACCTCCAATTTTTTGGAGGAGGATGGCATCAAAGGCGAATTTGATAAGGAATGCACCGAGACAACGCTGGAAAACAGATGGAAAATCAGACTGTATATTCCGCTTGAAAATATTTCAGAGGGGCAGAGCCAGATT
>RQCD01000188.1 GCA_008668455.1 Clostridia bacterium | reverse complement strand
TATACATATAATAAATCTTATACAGTTCTATCTTATCTCATTTTTTCTCGTTTGTCAATTTTTTTGCCGGGTATCGCAAAAATATTGTACTATTACACCACTATAAATTATTTTTTTCACTTCTTTTTAGATAAATCCACATAGCATATTTTCAGAAAAAACGGAGAGAATAAAGTCTGTATCCGGAAAAAGAAACGTTTTTTTTGGGAAGCATTTCTTGTTCCTGGTATAACAAATCCAAAGAAAGAAGGAACATCTCATGAATCAGAAAGCAAACGAATGTATTAAATGTACCGTTGAGCAGTGCAAAAACCACTGCGACTGTCAGGATTACTGCACATTAGACTGTATCACCGTCGGCACACACGAGTCAAACCCGACAATGAATCAGTGCACCGACTGCAAATCCTTTGAACTGAAGTAACGAAAAACCGGGGGTTGGTACAATCCAAGCCCCGGTTTTTTTACGATTCTTCCAATTCCAGCTTACTGATGGAAACCTCATATGCCGTTCTTGTGACGACTTCCTCCTCCGAGAGCCGTTTCTGATACTCCCGGGACTGGATTCTGCCCCAGAGCTTCACATGCTCCCCAACATCAAAGCTTCTGCAGTAGCGGGCATTTCTTCCCCATGCGATCACGGGTATGTAGTCCGATTTGTTGTAGGTGCGGTTGACTGCCAAAAGCAGGTCGGTGATTTCCCGTCCGAACGGTGTGGTTCGGTAGATGGGTTCTTTGCAGACATAGCCGTTTAAATAGAGGGAATTCGGATTTTTATGAACCGCAGCGTCCGGAACCATCAAATCCTTTGCAAACACCGTCAGAATCAGACGGTTCTCCCCCTGCTCATAGCTGTTGTACGAGCGGAACTGTCCTGCAATCTCCACCATATTTCCTACAGCCAGCGGAAAGTCCGTTAAAAGCCGATCCGACACCATCACTCGGATGTAGTCGCTGATTCCGGACAAGCGCGGAACGCGCAGGGTAAACGAATAAAATTTTTCCCCGTAAAGCTCATGATTAAAGGTCAATTCATCCTCTACAATTCCCACAAGCTCTGCCTGATTATTGCAGATGTAATTTTCCATTGTTATAACCATTCCTTTCTGTATTGTAAAGCACAAGAAGTCTGATAAGAAAATTGCTCAGAACGCTTGCTTTGCTGCTCCTTGCAAAAAGCTGTGCAATGGGCGGTTTTATTCAGACCTTGTTTCTCCTTTATCTTGAGACGATCAGTCTACAGTATATCTATTCAGCATGATTATAAAATATGCTAAATTTTTACAGTCGGTGTCTGAATCACGCCGCAGACAATCCCGCAGGTCACTGCGGCAAGCAGGTCGGAAAGGCTTTTTTCCATCGGAACAGAACGGCGGATTAAAAGCTCTCCCTCCTCTGCCAGCTCCCCGGAAAGCTTCCGGATTGGCTTTTGCAGACAGTATGCTACCGTAGTCTCCTCTGCCGATTCGATGCTTGAAACAGTTGCTGCCGCGTCGTAACGCATGCCGTAGCTGATGGCGTTCGGATGCACCACCGGGAAGAAAAATGCGTCCTCGTTATAAATGAGCCTCGTTTCCCGGTGCAGGCATTTGGCAAGCTCGGGCAGATAAACCGAATGGGAAAGCTCCATAATCAAAACATCAAAATAAGCCTTGGGAAGCTCATTCGGATGCAGCAGAAGAATCACAGCGTCCAGCTTTGCAGCAGACAAATACTCCAGATACGCTCCGCCTCTGCTCTTGTCTGTCACAGCGGTTCGTTTTCCGGACTGATGAAAAATCTCCTGTACCAGCTCTGCAATCCGCCTCTGGTGTCCCGGTGCATAGATTCCAATCACAATCATACGCGTCTCCTCTTTATTCATAGCCTTGTTTTCAGTATGCCCAAAAAAAGAATACTTTATCAGTGAAATGTATCATCTGGAAACTTATTTTGTGTAATTTTATGGATATGAAAAAACAGTTTTATCGTTTTTTGTCTATTTAGCGAAAAATCCGGAAAGCAGGAAAAAAATATTGCAGGTTCTATAAAATTGTGCTAAAATAAGAAAAGAGGGTACTTTTCATGTGCCCGAGATTGTTATGAGGAGGAATCGAGCATGTCATATGCACAAGAAGTATTGGCAAAGTTAAAAGAAAAGAATTCTAATGAGCCGGAGTTTATTCAGGCGGCAACCGAGGTTTTAACCACCTTAGAGCCGGTTTTTGAAAAGCATCCGGAATATGAAGCTGCCGGACTGTTGGAAAGAATCGTAGAACCGGAGCGCCAGCTGATGTTCCGCGTACCGTGGGTAGATGATAACGGAAAGGTTCAGGTAAACAGAGGCTACCGCGTACAGTTTAATTCTGCAATCGGTCCTTATAAGGGCGGTATTCGTCTGCACCCGTCTGTAAACCTGGGAATCATTAAATTCCTCGGCTTTGAGCAGGTATTTAAAAACTCCTTAACCACGCTCCCGATCGGCGGCGGTAAGGGCGGCAGCGATTTTGATCCGAAAGGCAAATCCGACCGCGAGGTAATGGCATTCTGCCAAAGCTTTATGACAGAGCTTTGCAGGCATATCGGCGCTGATACCGATGTTCCTGCCGGTGATATCGGAACAGGTGCAAGAGAGATCGGCTACATGTTTGGTCAGTATAAGAGAATCAAAAACGTATACGAGGGTGTTTTAACAGGAAAAGGACTCACCTGGGGCGGTTCTTTAGCAAGAACGGAAGCAACCGGCTACGGTCTGGTTTACTTTACAAAGGAAATGCTTGCAGACTTAGGTACGGACTTTAACGGCAAAACTGTTGTCGTTTCGGGCGCAGGCAATGTTGCAATCTACGCAACCGAAAAGGCACAGTCCTATGGCGCTAAGGTTGTTGCTATGTCCGACTCCAACGGCTGGATATACGACAAGGACGGCATTGATTTAGCTGCCGTAAAGGAAATTAAGGAAGTAAAGCGCGGAAGAATTAAGGATTATCTTTCCTACCGTCCGAATGCTGAATATCATGAGGGCAAGGGAATCTGGTCTGTAAAATGCGACATCGCACTCCCCTGCGCAACACAGAACGAGTTAAATTTAGAGGATGCAAAGGCATTGGTTGCAAACGGCTGCATGATCGTTGCCGAAGGCGCAAACATGCCGACTACGCTGGACGCAACAAAATACTTGCAGGAAAACGGCGTATACTTTGCACCGGGTAAGGCTGCAAACGCAGGCGGCGTTGCTACTTCTGCTCTAGAAATGAGCCAGAACTCTCAGAGACTTTCCTGGACATTTGAAGAAGTAGATGAAAAGCTTCATAACATCATGATCAACATTTATAAGGCTGCATCTGCCGCTGCTGATGAATACAACAAGAGCTTCAACGGCAAGAAGGACTTAGTGTCCGGCGCAAATATTGCAGGCTTTAAAAAGGTTGCAGACGCTATGATGGCACAGGGAATTGTCTGATCATTTAATCATAGAAAACGGGGACAGATATAATCTGTCCCCGTTTTTATAATTCCTGCCCGAGCAGAATCCTTTATGCATCCGGAAATGCCGAGAGCTAGGAGGGTCAGTAAAATTAAGATTTTCTTCATTTTTTTGCTCCCTGCTCCAAATGCCAGATATCCCGGTTATATTCCTCTATCGTCCGGTCGGAGGAGAAATAGCCTGCATTTGCAATATTAATAAGCATTTTTTCTGCCCACCGATCCCGGTTTTCATAATCGGAAAGCGCCTGTTTTTTCGTTTTGATATAATCCTCCAGATCCAACAGGGTCATAAACCAGTCCTTTTTCAAAAGCTCCCGGTAAATGCGTTCCAAATTTTCTTTGTGTCCAATCCGGAGCATTTCCGGTCCGACCAGAAAATCCAACGCCTCCCGAACAACCGCACTTTTTTCATAAACTGTCTTTGGGGTATATCCCTTTGTTTCATACAGACGGATAACCTCCTCAGACCGTTTTCCGAAAATATAAATATTTTCCTCCCCAACAAGGTCTGCAATTTCCACATTTGCGCCGTCCATCGTTCCTAAGGTAACTGCGCCGTTTAACATCATTTTCATGTTTCCTGTCCCGCTCGCCTCTTTGGATGCCAGCGAAATCTGTTCGGAGAGATCGCATGCCGGAATCAGAAATTCCGCCTCGGTGACATTATAATTTTCCACCATGCAAACCTGCAAATATCGGGAAACCTCTGCGTCCTCCGAAACTATCTTCTGCATGCACAGGATCGCATGAATAATATCCTTTGCAATCACATATGCCGGTGCAGCCTTTGCGCCGAACAGGCACACAATCGGACGTTTCGGCAGATTCCCTTTTTTGATTTCCTGATACTGATGAATCAGATAAAGTAAGTTCATCTGCTGACGCTTATATTCATGCAGCCGCTTAATCTGAATGTCGTATACCGCGTCTTTTGGAATCATAATTCCCTGTTTTTCTAAAAGATGCTCGGAAAGACGTTTCTTGTTGTGTTCCTTGATTGCCAGCAGTCTCTTTTTTGTGTCCCCATCATTCTTATAGCTTAATAGCTTTTTTAATTCCCGTGCATCCTGCAAAAATTCGTCTCCGATTTTTTCCCGGATCAGATCAGTCAACTCCGGGTTTGTGTGCAAAAGCCAGCGGCGGAACGTGATTCCGTTTGTTTTATTGGAAAAACGCTCCGGATAGATTTTATAAAAGGGCGCAAGCTCGCTATGCTCTAAAATCTCAGTATGCAAAGCGGCAACGCCGTTCACGCTGAACCCATAGTGAATGTCGATCCGCGCCATATGCACCCGATCATCCTCATCGATAATCTGCACCGCCGGATCGGAATATTTGTTCCGGACGCGTTCATCTAATTTCTGAATCACCGGCATTAAGTGCGGAACAACCTTTTCTAAATACTCGCTCGGCCATTTTTCCAGCGCCTCGGCTAAAATCGTGTGGTTGGTGTATGCGCACATGCTCCGGACAATCCGAACCGCCTCGTCAAAATCAAAGCCGCGCTCCGAAAGCTGATATACAAGCTCCGGAATAATCAGCGTGGGGTGCGTGTCGTTAATCTGAATCACCGCATAATCGGCTAAATCGTGCAGATCCGAGCCTTTCTGCACCGCCTCGGCAAGAATCAGCTGCGCCGCATTGCTCACCATAAAATACTGCTGATAAATCCGCAAAAGCCGTCCGTCCCCGTCACTGTCGTCCGGGTATAAAAACAGGGTCAGATTTTTTGCAATTGCCGTTTTGTCAAATGCAATCTCCTCTTTAACAACCGATTCATCCACCGTCTTGACATCAAACAAACGCAGTCGGTTGCACTTTCCCTGATAGCCGGAAACGTCTAAATTGTACATGACGGAATCCAGCGAAAAATCTCCGAATTTGACCCGGAATGACAGTCCGCTGTCGGTAAGCCAGCTTTGTTGCTCCATCCACGGATTCGGTTCTTCGGTCTGCAGGCCATCCCGGAACACCTGCTTAAAAAGTCCGAAATGATAGTTTAACCCCACACCGTCTCCGCAGAGTCCCAAGGTTGCAATCGAATCTAAAAAACATGCTGCAAGCCGTCCCAGACCGCCGTTTCCCAAGGACGGTTCCGGTTCTTCCTCCTCCAGCTGCGCCATAGAAAAGCCGGCGCTTTTTAATTCCTCATCCACTTTCTGATAAATCCCTAAATTAATCAGATTATTTGCCAATAATTTTCCGATCAGAAATTCTGCGGAAATATAGTAAATCTTTTTCTTTGCCTGATAATAGCCGCGCTCCGAAAGCTGCTCCTTCACAAAAGATAAAAGCGCCGTATAAACCTCGTGCCGGCTGCACGCGGAAAGCTCTTTCTGATAATTTTTTTCAAAATATTCTAAAAACATGTTCTCACTCCTCCCTGCATCGTCCATAAAGCTTGGTTAAATGGGCAATTGCCGCAATAACCTCCGGCGTCAGCCGCTCCGGATTCATCTGATACGTCCAGTTGTTTCCGATCGTGGACGGCGTGTTGATCCGGCTTTGTTCCCCCTCTTCTAAATAATCCTGTAATGGGATGATACAGGTATCTGCAACACTCGCCATTGCCAGCCGGATCATGCCGCGGCAAAGATTCCAGTCTGCCGGCGTAATCCCCATGTATTCCTTGGCAAAGGCAATATCCTGCGCACTTGCCTCGCCAGACCATCCGACCGTGGTGTTGTTATCATGCGTACCGGTGTAGACCACACAGTTTTTCGGATAATTGTGCGGCAGATAGTCGCTTTCCTCCCGTGCGTCAAACGCAAATTGCAGCACCTTCATCCCCGGAAATCCGGTAGAATCCCGGAGCGATAACACGCTTTCTGTTAAAAAACCTAAGTCCTCTGCAATAATAGAAAGCCTGGGGCATGCCGTCTCTAACGCTAAAAACAGCTCCATTCCCGGACCTTTCTCCCAGCTGCCGATCTCGGCGGTTTTACTGGGATACGGAATGGAATAATACTCGTCAAAGCCGCGGAAATGGTCAATCCGAACCGTATCAAACAAGCGGCAGCAATGCCGGATTCTTTTAATCCACCAGGCATAGCCGGTTTTTTTATGATACTCCCAATCGTAAAGCGGATTGCCCCAAAGCTGACCGGTTTCGGAAAATGCGTCCGGCGGACAGCCGGCAACCGCTTTCGGATTCAAATTTTCATCCAGCTGGAAAAGCTCCGGAGAAATCCAGGTATCTGCACTGTCGTATGCAACATAGATGGGCAGATCGCCAACTATTTGAATCCCCTGCTCATTGGCATATTCCTTCAGCTTGTTCCATTGCCGGTAAAACAGATACTGCATAAATTTCTGAAACAGAATCTCCTCCGAAAGCTGACTGCAAAGCTCGGTAAGCTCCGGCTCCTGCCGGTTCCGCATTGCAGCCGGCCATGCGGAATGCGGAGGCGCGACGAAAAGCTCCATTATGGCTGCAAAGGGGGCATAACCGTACAGCCGGTCGATTT
>RQCD01000164.1 GCA_008668455.1 Clostridia bacterium | reverse complement strand
ATAACCAATATCATCTTAGACCCGATTCTGATTTTCGGACTCTTTGGCATGCCCCGAATGGGCTGCGCAGGTGCGGCATTGGCAACGGTAATCGGACAGTGGGTTGCGATGATTTTAGCGTTAGTCATCAACGCGAAAGTCAACCGCGAGCTTTCAGTTTCTTTCCGCGGCTTTCGTCCGGAGCTTCGGATAATCCGCGAAATCTATGCCATCAGCGTTCCCTCTATTATCATGCAGGCAATCATCTCTTTTGTGACGGTGGGCATGAATAAAATCTTAGGAAATGATGTTGCAATCTCCGTCTTTGGCGTTTACTTTAAGCTCCAGAGCTTTATCTTTATGCCGATCTTCGGACTGACCAATGCCGTCATTCCGATTGTTGCCTATAACTTCGGCGCACGGAAAAAGCAGCGGATCACAGATGTGTCACGTTTTGCGCTATTGATTACCGTTGCGGTGATGGCGGCGGGAACGCTGATCTTCCATCTGAACACCAAAACGCTCCTCGGATTCTTTAATGCTGACGCGGCTATGCTTGAGATTGGTATTCCGGCGCTCCGGATTATCAGCATTGCATTCTGCTTTTCCGGTGTCTGCATCATCTGCGCCTCAATTTTCCAGGCGCTGGGACATGCCTTTTGGAGCATGATTGTTTCCATGATCCGTCAGTTGGTGTTAATGCTTCCGGCGGCATATATTCTGATGCATTTCTGGGGCATGCCGGCAGTGTGGTTCTCCGTGCCGTTTGCAGAACTGGTGGCAATGCTTTTGAGTATTTTCCTCTATTTCAAAATCTGTAAAAAAACGCTCAATCAGCTCTAACGCTTCGGCGCATGACCGGTAAAGCGGCGAAAATGGCGGTAAAAGGAGGACGGGGATTCGTACCCGACTGCATTCGCAATCTCCAGCACGCTTTTTTCGCCGTTTTCTAATAAGGCGGACGCGGCGGCAATCCGCGTTTTATAAAGATACTCCATGGGGGATATGCCCATGGCAGCGCGGAATTTTCTCCGAAAGTCGGTTTCACTCATAAGACAGCGTACAGAAAGCGCACGGCAGGTGATCGGAGTATGATATTCCAGCGCAATCATGCCAAGCGCCGGAAGCAGGCTTTCCGGAATCTCGGTACGTCTTTTCTCCTCTGATACCTGAAAAATTCTCTCCAAAAGCTCTGCGGCAAGAAGCTGCGAAAGAAAGCTTTGGGGATTTTTTTTGACCTCCCCACAAAGCCGCTTAGCTGTGCTCCGGATTTCCTGATCCGGATACACCCCTCCGGGCAGGGAGGATTCTGCAAGCCGGACGGGCAGATAGGAAATCCGCAAAACAGCGGATTTCAACCAAAATAACCTACTTTCAAAACATTGAAGCCCTTGAACGGTCTGTGCCTTTTTTGACATCCCCTCCTCATGCTAAAAAAAGTATACCATATCCCACCCCCTTTTGCAAGCCGATTTGAATATCTTGCAGAAAACCGCCGTTTTAGGATCGAATTTTGTCTAAATCGCATATTGACTTTTTTTTAACAAAGTAGTATAATAAATGAGAGCATGACAGAATGGCAGTGTTTTAGAGAGAAAGGAGCAGCCCGAAAATGAAATGGATGATTGCGTCGGACATACACGGCAGTGCATATTACTGCAAAGAGCTTTTGAAGCAGTACGAAAGCGAGCATGCAGAACGTCTGATTCTTTTGGGCGATCTTTTGTACCACGGACCGCGGAACGAGCTTCCGAGAGAATATGCCCCAAAGGAAGTCATTCCAATGTTAAATTCCAGAAGGGATGAAATCCTTGCAGTGCGCGGCAACTGCGATGCCGAGGTGGATCAGATGGTGTTGGACTTTCCGATCATGGCAGACTATGCCGTTTTCGCACTTGGAACAAGATCCGTTTTCTTAACACACGGACATCTCTATCATGAAAAGAACCTGCCCCCCTTAAAAACAGGGGACATTTTGCTGCACGGGCATACGCATATCCCAAAATGCACGGAGCACGGGAGCTATGTTTACCTAAACCCCGGCTCTGCGGCAATTCCAAAGGAAAACAGTCACCACGGCTATATGCTTTTAGAGGATGGTGTGTTTATCTGGAAGGCTTTTGACGGCAGGATACTGCATCAGTATGACGCCCGGTAGGGGTATATCAATTTTCTGATACTGCTATGTAAAATTGACAATACCGAAACAGGGCAGAATATGATAAAATAACAGGGATAATGTATTATGAGAGGTGTATTATGAACAAAATTTCTATCATCGGAACCGGCAGCGTCGGTTCTACAATTGCGTACACGCTGACCGTTATGGGTATGGCGTCGGAAATCGTGATGATTGACATCAACAACGAAAAGGCGCTCGGAGAGGCAATGGATATCCGCCAGGGAACACCCTTTTGCGGCGCATGCTCCATCTATGCCGGCGACTACCGTGACGCGGTAAATTCGGACATCGTGATTCTGACCTCCGGCATGGCAAGAAAAGCCGGACAAACAAGATTGGAGCTTGCACAGGTAAACGTGGATATTACCAAGAGCATTATTCCTGAAATTACAAAATATGCTCCCAATGCCATCTATATTATTGTCAGCAACCCGGTAGACATTCTGACCTATACCTTCCATAAGGTGTCCGGCATTCCGGAAAACCGAATCATCGGATCGGGTACGATCTTAGATACTGCACGTCTGCGCGCCAGACTGGCAGAATATTATAACATTAACCAAAGCAACGTACACGCATATGTGTTT
>RQCD01000050.1 GCA_008668455.1 Clostridia bacterium | reverse complement strand
CGTCAGCTGAACAGAATTTTTTTTGAAAACATCGGCATGACTGCCGCCGGATATATGAAGCTTAAAAAAATAAATAAAATAAAAGAGTATTTAACAAAAACCAATTTAAGCATAAAAGAAATTGCTTTTCTCACAGGCATGGAAAGTGATTGCTCTCTTTGTAAAATATTCAAAAGAGAAACAGGAGTCTCTCCGACAGCATACAGAGCTTCGGTTCACAATCATAAGTAAAATAATAATATGTTTGGGTTTATAAACCGATTATATCACCTTACGGACCGAAGGTCGATATATTCATTAAAAAAGCTATTGTCTATGTGATGATTAATGCCTGTTTTCAGACCACTCTGTTCCGTTTTTCTCCGGCAAAATAGGCACGGATATTTTCTTCAATTTCCTCTATGCAGCGTCTCCGTGCCTCGTATGAACCCCATGCCATGTGCGGAGTAAAAAGAACGCGGTCGGAATGATAAAGCTTTTCAAAGGGATGTCCGGTGGGAATCGGTTCTGTAGAATAGACATCTGTTCCAAAGCCGGCAAGGGTTTCATTTAAGATTGCCTCGCAAACTGCCTCCTCATCCAGTACTGCACCGCGTGCAGCATTCACTAAAATTGCGCCTGGCTTCATTTTAGAAAGCTCCTCTTTTCCGATCAGGTGTCTTGTTTCCTCGCTAAGCGGCGTATGCACCGAAATAATATCTGCTTCCCTTAAAATCGTATCCAGCGGCATCGCATTCTGATCCTCTGACCTTCTCATATAAATGACGCGACATCCGATTGCTCTTGCAATCTCACCGACCTTTTTTCCGATATTTCCATACCCAATAATTCCCCATGTTTTTCCGGTCAGCTCTAAAAATGCAGGATATAAGCAGTTCTGCACACCGGACGCAGTATAACGCCCATCCCGGACATAGCGTTCGAAATAGGACAGATGCATCCATAGTGAAAGCGCTGTTGCAACGGTAACCTGTGCCACGCTGTCGGTGGAATATCCGACAACATTACAAACAGCAATCCCGCGGTTTTTGCAATATTCCACATCCACATTGTCATAGCCGGTTGCTGTGATACAAATAAGCTGTAAATTTTTTGCCTGCGAAAGATTTTTTTCCGAAAGCTTCACTTTATTTAAAACAATCACCTCGCAATCAGAAATCCGATCCGAAACCTCCTCCGGCTTTGTGGCAGGAAAAATTTCCGCATTCCGAAGAAGCGGAAATTTTTCCAAATGTATATCATTTCCTAATGTGTTTGCATCTAAAACTACGATCTTCATTTATTTTCTCCATCAATCAGGACTTGCCTGTCGCCCCCGAAATACTCATAGGCTGTGTAGAGCTGGTTATCCACTAATTCCTCACGCTTGTAAAATTCATTTTCGATCCGAACCTGCGTTGAAATATCCAAAACGCCATAGGGATAAAGCTCGGTGTCTGCCTGGAACTGATTCACCGCACTTTCCAGCTCGGTATCAAAATAGGTGTCCATACTTCCCTGATAATAACCCATCAGCCGAAGCCGTTCCTTTGCCGCAAGCACGCTGTCCGACTCCTCGCCCACCTTCCACTTGATCTTATAATCAAATGGCGTAAAGCGCGACATATTCACTTTCTGAGTCGTGTTCATCACCTGCTCGTCCGGATCAATACCGATTTTGTTGATCTCATGTCCGTCACGTGTGAGATAATGACCGGTGGTGATTTTAAAGCCGCCGTGTGACAGCTGGAACATCTCCTGGAGCACAGCCTTCCCATAGGTGGTATCGCCGATCAGATAACCGATTTTGGAATCCTGCATTGCGCCTGCCAATACCTCTGCAGCGCTTGCCGTGTTCTGGTTCACCAAAACTGCAAACCGGTATTTGGGGTTCTTTAGTTCGGAATAGAACGTTTCATTCTTTTCCTCCTGCCGAAACATTGTCTGCACAATCACACCCTCCGGCACGATCATTTTTGCAATATTCACCGCCGAAATGAGATAGCCGCCGGGGTTATCTCTTAAGTCTAAAATAATTTCCGTAACCCCTTGCTCGTCCAAATCCTTCAGGACATTTGCAAATTCGGTATCCGTTTTTTCTGCAAAATTAATGATTGTAATATAGCCGATGTTTCCCTCTAACACAGTATGGGCAACGGTATCCGCAGAAACCGGCTTTCTGGTCATGGTGAAGCTTTTTTCCGCGTCGCCGCGCAGAACCGTAACGTTTACCGTAGTATTTAATTCGCCTGTGATCATTTTCTGCACATCAGAAAGCGTTTTTCCGACGGCGCTCTCTCCATCCACTGCATAAATTTTGTCACCAATCGCAAGCCCTGCCTCCTTGGCGCTTCCGCCGTCTAAGCAGTTAACTACCTCGACATATTCTCCGTTTTTCTGAATAGTCACTCCAATTCCATAAAAAGTATGGTTTAAGTCATTCATGTAGTCTAAAAATTCCTCACCGGTAAAAAACTCGCTGTACTGATCAAGACTCGAAAAGCCCGCCTTTAACAGCTGATCCAAAAGCTCCGGATGCTCCTCCAAAAGCTTTGATACAGCCTCCTCCTTTAACTCCTCCACCGAAATATCCTGATCTATGTAAAGCTGTGCCGCATAATTCATCAGCTTGTCAAAGGTGTTATATTCCACACTTGCCGCCTGCGAAAGCGACGGAATCAACATGCTTGCCGATAAAATCAGAGCATATAGCTTTTTACGCATCTTCATATTCTTCATCCTTTCCTGTTACTTCAATAGTCAGGTCATTTTCAAAAATTTCATGATGAATATCCAGAAAATAAGAAAGCCGCAGACTGCCGCCCTCTTTGGACAAACCGCATGAAATCTCTTTTGTATCCGCTGTCATAATCAATTCTCCGTAAGGGAGCTGATAGACATATTCGCACGGCACACCCGGACGATATTCCACCGTTGACCGGCATGCTCCGTTCCGGTGCACCTTTACACAGGTATCGTCTGCGGTAATCCGGACAGACACCTCCCCAATTTCGGTATATTCTGTATAAAACAGATAATACACACCCTTTTTACAAAGGAATGTTCCCTCGGTGCAAATCTCCATTTCATCCGACTCTCCGTTTTTTCTCTGCCGGCTCAGAATTCTGATACGGACATTATTCTTCATAGCGTTCAATTTCAATCTTCCTCACTTGTCCTTTTACGTCACTTTGCAGAAATACCGACGCTAAATGCGCAAAGCTCTCTATATTGTCACTGACATAATAACGGTACTGCTCCGCATCCCGTCCTGCGCTGTGCCGTTCTTCCTTATGAAGCTCTCTCCGGAGCTCCTTTGCAAGCTCCGCACCGGCGTCAACAAGTGTGACGTCCCCGCCCATAAACTCTGCAATTGCATCCCGGAGAAGCGGATAATGGGTACAGCCTAAAATCAGCGTATCCACCCCATAGGCACGGATGTCACTTAAATATTCCTCCACCACAAGCTTTGCGACCGGAGTGTTGAAATGTCCGTTTTCCACCAGCGGAACAAAGAGCGGACATGCGCGCGAGATCATCTCAACATCCGGATTTTCCAGAGCAATCCTTTTTTGATACGCGCAGCTTCCAATTGTTCCGGGCGTTCCGATAATGCCGATTTTTCCGTTTTTTGTGGCGCGGTATGCCGCCATTGCCGTTGCTTCTACCACACCGATCATAGGGGTTTCCTCCTCCGGCGCTAAAACCGGAAGCGCAACCGAGCTGACCGTTCCGCATGCAACCACAATCTGCTTCACATCAAAGCTTTTTAAAAATCGGATATCTTCTTTTGAATATTTGATAATTGTTTCTGCCGACCGTGTACCATAGGGAACGCGTCCGGTATCTCCGAAATAAATCAAATTTTCATCCGGCAGCTCCTTCATAATCTGCTTTACGCAGGTTAATCCGCCCAAACCGGAATCAAACACACCTATGCAGCGATTATCCATATGCTCTCCTTTTCTAACTTACCACACATTTTATAAAAAAACAAGACGTTTTTCTCATTCTTCACACATTATTCATTTCTTTTTCGCAAAGCAGTCACAACCTCCTGGAAATATTCCGGCATTGGTGCTGAAAATTCCATATATTCTCCGGTTTTTGGATGCACAAAGCCAATGGAATATGCATGCAGCAGCTGACCTTTTAAACGAAATTTTTCTTTTTTCACTCCATAAACAGGATCTCCGACAATACTATGCCCGATATATGCCATATGTACACGAATCTGATGGGTACGTCCGGTTTCCAAAACACACTCCAAAAGCGTATAATTTCCAAAACCCTCTAAAACATGATAGTGCGTAACTGCCTTGCGTCCTCCGGCAACCACCGCCATTTTTTTGCGGTCTGAGGGATGCCTTGCAATCGGACGGTTGACCGTGCCATTCTCCTTGATTCTGCCATTCACCAGAGCAAAATATTTCCGGCACGCTTTTCTTTCCTTAATTTGCTCTGCTAAAAACAAGTGCGATTCATTTGTTTTTGCCACCAGCAAAAGTCCGCTGGTGTCCTTGTCAATCCGGTGTACAATCCCCGGACGGATGACGCCGTTAATGGCAGAAAGCCGCCCCTGACAATGGTACAGGAGCGCATTCACAAGTGTTCCGGTCGGATTGCCTGCCGCCGGATGCACCACCATCCCCTGCGGCTTATTCACCACCAGAAGCTCCTCATCCTCGTACACGATTTCAAGCGGAATATTCTCCGGCAGAACCTCCAGTGTCTCCGGATCAGGAAGGTGAATTTCAATTTCCTCACCGCCGCAGAGCTTATAGCCTTTTGAAAGCGCACGCGTATTCAAAAAAACGTTTCCTTCTTCTAAAAGCTTTGCCGCATAGGAGCGCGAAATGTTTTCACATGATTCGCTGATAAACTTATCAATTCTCTCCCCTGCCGTTTCCGCTTTAAGCTTTAGAATCTGCATCCGAATCCTCTTTTCCGCTGCTCTTTTTTTCCCGGTCAAAGAACAGAACATAAATCATTAACAACACTGCGCCCGCTGTGATAGCAATATCCGCAACGTTAAAAACCGGAAAATCAACAAAAATAACCTCAAAAAAGTCCACCACACTCCCCCGGAGCATCCGATCGATCAGGTTGCCGACTGCACCCCCTAACACCAGAGAAACCGACAGCAGCATCAGTTTGTTTTCCGGTCGGTTTTTGATCAGATACCAGACAATTCCCACACAGACTGCAAGCGAGATAAGACTTAGAAAAAATGTTTTTCCGGACAAAATACTAAATGCCGCCCCGGTATTTTTGACATAAACAAGATTTAAAATCCGCGGCAGAACCGAAATCGTGTCGGTTGGGGCAATATTGTGAATGACAAGCAGCTTTGTTCCCTGATCTAAAAGCACAACCGCCAGAGAGATAATAACCCAAATTAACATTCTGTTTTTTCCCTTTCTATTTTGAAATAAATTGTAAAGCGTTTCTGGTTTCTTCCCCGGTGACGTCATCTGTCCGGATCACCCTGCCGATTTTCTCGGGCAGAATAAAGGTGTTTTTCCCGTTATGATTCTTCTTATCATTTTTCATGAACGATAAAATAACCGACTGATCGGGAAGATCAATTTTTGTTTCAAAGCCGTAAAGCGCTAAAAGCTCTGTCAGACAGCTCAATTCCTCCTCCGGCAGCATGCCGCGGTTTTTCGCAATCAGAGACGCGGCACACATACCCACTGCCACGCATTCTCCATGCGTTCTTTTGAAATTGCATGCGCTCTCCACCGCGTGTCCGATGGTATGACCAAAATTTAAAATTGCACGCAAGCCATGCTCCTTTTCATCTACTGATACCACCGAAGCTTTAATCTCGCAGTTTCTGCGAACCGTTTTTATCATAATCTCCGGATCTAAACGCTTGATTTCTTCTGCGTGGATTCTTAGAAATTCAAAAAAATCCGCGTCCCGGATCATACCATGCTTAATCACTTCGCCCATTCCGGAAATAAATTCCCTTTTGGGGAGCGTGGAAAGCGTCATAATATTCATATAGACTAATTTCGGTTGATGGAACGCACCCAAAAGGTTTTTTCCATCCATAAAATCAATGCCGGTTTTTCCGCCGACGCTGCTGTCCGACTGGCTCAAAAGCGTGGTCGGAATCTGCACAAATGAAATTCCGCGCATATAAATTGCCGCCGCAAAGCCTGCCATATCGCCGACAACACCGCCGCCCAAAGCTAAAATCGCAGAATCCCGATCCATACCATGTGTCACACAAGCCGCACAGATCTTTAGACTCCCGTCCATCCCCTTATGTTTCTCCCCGGCAGGCAAAACACAAAGCTCTGTATCAAATCCGGAAAGCTGCTCTAAAACAGCGTTACTCCAAAGCGGCTCAACATTTGAATCGGTCACCAAAAGCAGTTTTTTTCCAACAGAAAGCCGTTCTAATTCCGCTGAAAGTCCGCTAAAATCAGTTCTGAATAATAT
>RQCD01000078.1 GCA_008668455.1 Clostridia bacterium | reverse complement strand
TGACATGGTATTCTTAATAGCATTCGACCTGGACGAGGATGACACAGTAAAGAAAAAAATTATCGGCTTCTATCAATCGATCGTATCGTTTATGGAGGACGATCAGGAATGTGAAAAACTTCGAAGTCTTACCGACGCGAAGCAAATTATAAAAATCTTAGAAACCTGGTAGGGGGTGAAATCTATGGTAAAGGTGAGCTATCAAATCAAGAACGAGGAGGGTCTGCATGCCAGACCGGCATCTGATTTCTGCAAAACGGCATCCTGTTTCAAATGCAACATCGCAGTCATTAAGGACGGCGAGGAGTTTGAAGCAAAGAGTATTTTGATGGTGCTTTGTGTGGGCGCTGCTAAGGGTGATGTCATTGAGATCCGCGCAGAGGGCGAGGATGAGCAGGAAGCGATAAAAGCTTTAATCGAAACCTTAGACAGGGAGTGATCCAGAATGAAAGAAATTTATGGAATTGCAGGTGCACCGGGCGTTGTACTTGCAAAGGCAATCTATTTCGAAAAAAATTCCGGTGCAGAACAAGTAATTGAAATTGATGAGGCAGTGGAAAAAGCGCTGGAAAAGGTTAGAAGATTATATCAGAAAACACTCCGGGAAATAGGCGAGGAGCATGCGAAAATCTTTACCGCCTATGAAATGCTCTTAGAGGACACCGTTCTCTTAGACCCGATCCGCTCCGCAATCCTTGCCGGAGAGGAAGCCACAGCCGCAGTCCACAAAGTGACCGGGCAGATGGCAGACATTTTAGCATCCAAAAAGAATGAATACATGCGCCAGCGTGCAGACGACATCCGCTATGTCGGCGAGCTTTTAGCCGACGCGATTACCGGAGCAGACGGAGAATTCATCCTCCCGGACGACGGCGAAAAATACATTTTAGCCGCGCACGAATTGACCCCGGTGGACACGATGATGTTTGACCGCAGCCGGCTGGCAGGACTTGTCACCGAGCTGGGCGGCGCAACCTCCCACACTGTTATCTTAGCAAAATCTCTCGGCATTCCGGCAGTGGTCGGAGCGGCAGGACTGGATCAGAGCCTAAACGGAACAACTGCCTATTTAGACGGCTACACCGGAAAGCTTCTGATTGATCCGGACGAGAACGAGAAAAAATCACTTTTGGATCGGATTTCAGAGGAAGAACGCTTTTTAGAGCATTTAGACGAACTGAAAAGTAGCCAGGCACAAACCAAGGACGGCGAACGGATTGCCGTTTGTATCAATATCGGCAAACCCTCCGATTTAGAGGGAACAGAGAAAGAGCAAATTGACGGCGTCGGCTTATTCCGATCTGAATTTCTCTATTCCTCCGAAAAGCAAAAGCCGACCTGCAAGGAGCAGGAAAAGGCATACCGCGAGGTTTTGCAGAAAATTGAAAACGTCACCATCCGGACGCTGGATGTCGGCGGAGATAAGCAGCTTTCCTACCTTGATATGCCAAAGGAGGACAACCCGTTTTTAGGAAACCGCGGCATCCGCCTGTGCTTAGGACATCCGGAAATATTCTCCGAGCAGCTCCGGGCAATTCTCTTAGCCGGAGAGGGAAAGAAAGTAAAGATCATGCTGCCAATGGTGACCTCGGTATCTGAGATCACCCGGACAAAGGAGCTTTTAGACCAGGTTCAAAAAGGGCTTGATCAGGAGCAGAGGAAATACTGTCAGAACGTTTTAGTCGGCATTATGATTGAAACGCCGGCAAGCGCAGCAGCAGCGGACATTTTTGCAAAGCACAGTGACTTTTTCAGTATCGGTACAAATGATTTAGTACAGTATATGATGGCAGCAGACCGCGGAAACGCAGAGGTAGAAAGCTTATATAATCCATACCATCCGGCAGTGATCCGCATGCTTGCAAATGTCATTAAAAAAGGCGCAGAGGCAGGAATCGAAGTGAGTGTATGCGGCGATTTAGCAGCAAACACAAGCTTTACCCGGCTGCTTTTGGGGCTGGGGCTTAAAAAATTCAGCGTTCCACTTCCCATGGTATCCAGAATTAAGGACAAAATCAGCCAGATCAGCCTGTCTGACGCAAAAATGTTTGCAGAGGCAGTCTTAAAGGCTGAGGATGAAGAAGAAATCAAAAAAATGTTAAAAGGAGTGTGAAAACTATGAATGTTGCAGAGGTGTTAAAAAAGGAGCAGATTGTGTTGGATTTGGCAGCTGCTGACAAGACAGAAGCGCTTACAAAGCTGACCGACTTGCTTTGGAACAACGGAAAATTAACAGACAGGGACGCATTTTTAACCGACGTATTAAACCGGGAAAAAATCTCCACCACCGGAATCGGAAACGGTATTGCGATTCCACACGGAAAATCTGCAAGCGTCCGGGAAACAACGGTTGCAATCGGCAGGCTTGCCCGAAAGGTAGAGTGGGAAAGCGTTGATGATGAGCCGGTAGAGCTGGTGGTACTCTTAGCAGTCAATGATGCAGACAAAACCGGCGTGCATGTGAAGCTGTTATCCGGAATGGCAAGAAAGCTTGCCTCAGCAGAAACCTGTAAGCGGCTTTTAGACGCAAAAACCGCAGAAAAACTGATCCAAATTTTTTCGGAATAAAGGAGGAAACCATTATGAAAATCGTAGGAATTGCAGCCTGTACGTCTGGCATTGCGCACACATACATCGCAAAGGAAAAGCTCATGGCGGCAGCAAAAGAGCTGGGACATGAGGCGCATATCGAGACGCAGGGAACAATTGGAACAGAGGATGAGCTGACCAGGCAGGATATTGATGCGGCAGATGTTGTCATCATTGCAGCAGATATCAAGGTCGGCGGAAAGGATCGCTTTAAGGGTAAGAAGATTGTAGAGGTGCCTACGCATATCGCAATCAAATCCCCAAAAGCGCTGCTTAACAAGATTTCAGATGAATTAGGAAAATAAAAATGATTTGTTAGGAGGAAAAAATAATGTTTAAAAAGTTACAGCTCAAAAAACACGCTCTAACCGGTATTTCATTTATGCTCCCCTTGGTTGTTGCTTCCGGTTTATTAATCGCAATCGGTAATATCTTTGGCGGAAATCCGTCCACTATTTCAGACTATAAGGCAGGCTATAATATCTGGCAGGCGGCCGTAACCCTCGGTGTCTACGGTATGGGGCTTCTTCCCGGTGTGATGGGTGCAGCAATTGCATATTCCATTGCTGACCGTCCGGGTATTGCTCCCGGTCTGTTAATGGGTATGATCGCGCAGAACATGGGTGCCGGTTTCTTAGGCGGTATGCTCGGCGGCTATCTGGCAGGTTATTTTGTAGAATTTTTAAAGAACCACCTAAAGGTTCCGAAATGGGCGCAGGGCTTGATGCCGATGATGATCGTTCCGCTCATTTCCTCTGTGGTAATCGGCTTGATCATGTTCTTCGTGATTGGCGGCCCGATTGCCTGGGTATCCGAAAGCTTATCCAATTTCCTGGTTAACATGCAGACAGGCTCAAAGGGAATCTTTGGTGCAGTGATGGGCGCAATGGCAGCATTCGACTTCGGCGGACCGGTCAATAAAGTTGCTTCCCTCTTTGCAGACGGTCTCTTAATGGACGGCGTATACGGTCCGGAAGCGGTTAAAATCTGCGCATCCATGATCCCGCCCTTCGGTGTGGCATTATCCTGGCTGATCCGCCGTGCAAGATACACCAAGAGTGAAACAGATAACATTAAAATCGCATTCCCAATGGGAATCTGTATGATCACAGAGGGTGTTATCCCAATCGCAGCAGTTGACCCGATCCGCGTGATCGCATCCTGCTCCATCGGAGCAGCAGTCGGCGGCGCGCTGATCATGATCTTAAACGTAGGTTCTATGGTTCCATCCGGCGGTATGTTTATCGTTCCTGCAATGATCAATCCCTGGGGCTTTATGATTGCCTTGGCAGCCGGAACAGTGGTAACTGCGCTTCTCTTAGTCGTTCTGAAAAAAGACGCAAAAGAAGAAGACAGCGTGGTGTTAGATGAGGACGAAGAAGAAATCGACCTTTCCGACATTAAAATCAACTAGATTGAATGCCCTATGCGGTAATTGCAAAAGCGGATAATGAATCCATTTCCCCATTAGGATTTTATGATAACCACCCAGATAAAAGTGTAGGGCATTTCATCCCTTTTGCAATTACCACTCCCCCTATATCCGAAAAGAAAGGATGATGGAAAATATGTATGTTTCCATGAAGAAGATGCTGGAGGATGCAAATGCGAATGGCTATGCGGTGATGGCGATCAACTGTTTTAATCTCGAAACTGCGCGGAGCGTGATCCGGGCAGCAGAGGAAGAAAACGCACCGATCATCATCAACATCTATAAAGATCATTTGCTCACACATTCCGACAGCGAGCTGATTACCCCGATTGTCCGCACCTTAGCGGAACGCGCAAAGGTTAATGTATGCTTAAACCTTGACCATGGTGAGGAAAAATGGTATCTGAAAAAAGCCATAGACGATGGGTTCTCCTCCGTCATGGTGGATGCGTCCCGGTTTGATCTTGCAGAAAACATCGAGATGACCAGAGAAATCGCAGACTATGCACATGCACACGGCGCAAGCGCAGAGGGCGAGATTGGCTGTCTGGGTGCAAGCGAGGGCGGCGCGTTTACAAAGGATTCTATGTATACCGACCCGACTCAGGCAAAGGAATTTGTTGAAAAAACCGGTGTGGACGCTCTTGCAATCTCCATCGGCACATCGCACGGAAACTATCCGGACGGCATGGTTCCAAAATTCGACATTGAGCGCTTAAAGGAAATTAAACGCTTAACCGGCGCGGCGCTGGTGCTGCACGGCGGTTCCGGCTCCGGTGAGGAAAACATCTTAAATTCTGTGAAATACGGAATTAATAAAATCAATGTCGGCTGCGACTTTATGAATGCAAACCGAGACGCAGCGGCAAAGCTTTTAGTGGAAAATCCGGATATTAACTACTTTGATCTGATCCATCAGACAGAGCATTAGGCACGGAAGTTAGTAATATACTATATAGGTTTATCCTGATAAAAGGGTAAAAATAAAAATTTATAATAGGAGATGTGTTATTATGTTAATGAATATGAAAGAAATGCTCGCAGTTGCAGACAAAAACGAATTTGCAGTTCCTGCCTTTAATATCGGCAGCGAGGCAATTTTAAAGGGTGTTGTGGAGAGCGCTAACGAAAAGGACGCACCAGTCATTTTAGCAATCCATCCGACTGAATTGGAGTTCTTAGGTGACAGCTTTATCAAAACCTGTATTGAAGAAGCAAACAAATCCAGAGTGCCGATGGTAATTCACTTAGACCACGGCGGAAAGTTTGAGGAGATTCTGCGTGCAATTCGCTGCGGTTTTACCTCTGTGATGATCGATGCATCGCATATGTCTTATGAGGACAACATCGCCATCACCAAAAAGGTGGTTGAGGTTGCAAAGGTTTCAGATGTTTCGGTTGAGGCAGAGCTTGGAACAATCGGAACAACCGGCGAATCCTATGAGGGCGGCACAAGCAGCATTATCTACACCGACCCGGCACAGGCAAAGGATTTCATTGAGAAAACAGGCATTGATTCCTTAGCAGTTGCCATCGGAACAGCACACGGCATTTATCCGAAGAACATGAAGCCGGAATTGAAGCTGGATCTTTTAAAGACTATCCGCGATACTGTGGATATTCCTCTGGTACTGCACGGAGGCTCCAGCAACCCGGACAAGGAAATCGCAGAGTCTGTTAAGATCGGTATTTCCAAGATCAATATTTCAAGCGATATTAAATTTGCATTCTATAAAAAGTGCCGTGAGGTGCTGGCGGAAAATCCAAAGTGGATCGAGCCGAACGCAATCTATCCGCCCTGCATCAAGGCTATGCGTGAGGTGGTAGAATTTAAGATGAACCTCTTTAATGATATCGGCAAAGCAAGCCTTTACCGCTAAAAACAAGCTAATTTCCATTTCTATCTCTTTGTCGGACGCGCCGGGAAACCGGCGCGTTCAATATTCATAAAATCGTAAAAAAAATTTCACAGCCTGTCCCTTGATTTTATTGTCGGATTGTGTTAAACTATAAAGGTAATTTGGATAAAAGGGACGATTTTTTTATGAAAAAGCTATTATCAATCCTGTTGGCGGCGTCTATTCCGACTGCGGCATATGCTTCGGATTTATCCGGCTGGGCGCAGGCGGACTATGAGTCCGCGGCCTTAGCAGGAATGCTTTCACATAATGTGGCGGCAAATAATTT
>RQCD01000190.1 GCA_008668455.1 Clostridia bacterium | reverse complement strand
TGTGAGGATAGAAAAGCAAGGTTGATATTTCAAAGAAAATCCGTGAATTTGAATATACAGAGCTGGTCAGAATGAATCGGTTGGATGAATATTATATTGGCAAACATGCTATTTTGAATGCAAAAAAGCCAGATGGAAAACCGAACAACAGAATTGTAACAAACTATGCGAAAATTATAGTAAACAGTACTACCGGTTATTTTCTGGGTGTTCCGGTGTCTTATGATTCAGATATTCCGGCTTTGAATGAGAAGATCGGTGACATTATTCGGTATAATGATGACGCGTTCCATAATATTCAGCTGGGAAAGGATCTTTCGATATTTGGACGCGCCGCCGAGGTTTTATATCTTGACCCCGATGGCGCGCCACGGTACAGAAAAATAAATCCTATGAATTTATATGTGCATTACACGAACGACATTGAACAGAAAATAGATTATGCAATTCGGTGGTATGATGTCCGGGATACTCGTGATATGCTGATTCGGTATATTGAATTTTATACCGATCATGATGTGACTTATTACATGAGTACCGGCGGCGGACTTTTACAGACCGAGCAGAAAGAGCATTTCTTTGGTCAAGTGCCGGTAAATGTATATCAGAATAATGACGATATGATCGGTGATTATGAGGATGCCCTTTCGCTGATGGACGCATACAACGTCATGCAGTCGGAATCGGTCAACGACTTTCAGAAATTCGCAGACGCGCTCTTAGTGGTAAAAAATGCAATTGTTGACGATAAAACCGTCAGTGATATCCGGGATAAAAACGTCCTTGAGTTGTTGGATGATGGCGAGGCTTCATGGCTTGTCAAGCAAGTAAACGATGCTTATGTGGAAAATATCAAGAACCGGTTAGACCGCGATATTTACGCAGCAACATCTACTGTCAACATGTCGGATGATAATTTTGCAAATAATGCATCCGGTGTTGCAATCAAGTACAAACTTATGAGAATGGAAAACCGGATTTCCGGAACAGAACGTTATTTTAAAAAAGGCTTGCAGCGAAGATTTGAAATGATCTGCAATCTTTTGAACATGAAAGGTGGAAATTTTGACTATAGGGACATAAAAATAACCTTTATTCGGAATATTCCGGTCAATATGCAGGAAACCGCCGCGGCGGCGCAACAATTTCATGGAATTATCAGCGATGAAACACTTCTTTCGCAGATCCCGTTTATTGAAAACGCAAAAGAGGAACTGCAACGAAAACAAAAAGAATCAGATTACAACGTATTTTCAAATGAGGAAATGGGCGGTGTAAATGAACAGTTCAGAAAAGGAATACTGGGCGAGCAGAATTGATAATGTTTTTGATAAGAATTATCATAGAGGGACACTAAAAAAGCTATATCGGGAAAACTATTACCAGGTAGAAGCTAACATTTTGGAACTGTATGATAAACTGATAAAAAAAACGAGCTGACAACCACAGAATTGTATCAGTATCAGCGGTTTTTAAGCTTAAGGAAACAGCTTGCAGAACAATGCGGAGAAACTGCCACGGCTTTAAACGCTCAAACAACCGCAGCGCTTACAAAGGCATATAAAGACACGTTCCACACGGTCAACGGATTGTTGAATGTTTCTTCTGTTTGGGGGATTCAGAATCAATACATGCTCAATAAAGTTCTTAATAAAAAATGGTGTGGAAGTAATTTTTCAAGCCGGATTTGGAAGAATACAAACAGCGTTGCAAAGGATGTTGAATCCGCTGTTGTATCTTGTGTCACAAGAGGTGTCAGCAAGGATGTCTATGTTAAGATGATTAAAGATCGTTATAATGTCGGATTTTTTAAAGCTGATCGGCTTGTCCGAACAGAATTAATGCACACCATCAACGAAGCGCAGAGAGACACATACCGTGCTGACGGTGTGAGTAAAGTGGAATGGAGAGCGGCAGAGGATGAAAGGATGTGCGCTGTTTGTGGCAGCATGCACGGAGAAATTTTCAAAATTGATAAAGCTCCGGCTTTAGCACACGCGAATTGTAGGTGTACGATTCTTCCAGTGATAGAAACAATTGATTTTTCAAAAATGGTTGACAATCCCGGAGAAAGTGATATAATAAAAAGTGTAGAGAAAGAACCTATAAATTATAAACAATTTGACATAAATAATCAACAAAGTTATGATGACTGGGCAAACACTTACTACACAAAAAACAAATCTAAATTGACAAGTCGCGATTATAGTGTTTTAAAAGAATACACGGACGGAAGCTATGAGGCAATAAATGCCGCGAATCGATTTGAAGTCGGAAGCGAACCTTATAACAAAGTATGCAGACAATATGGTGTAAATAATCTTGATAAATACAAAAAACTTTTGGACGACATATCAAAAGCCATCAAAAAATTTGATCTTGACAAGGACATTATATGTCACCGTTATGTATCGAAAGCTGACTACATAACAGGGGCGATGTCCTCAACGGAAGATTTAAAAAATGCTATAGGAAAGGAATATACAGAGAAAGGATTTACAAGCACTTGTCTTTTTGAACATCTAACAAAGAAATTTGGTGGCAAAACTCCGATACACTTAGAGATTAGAATACCAAAAGGAACGGCAGGCGCTTATATCAATGATTTCAGTGAAAAGAAAAATCTCGAATGGGAATATTTGCTTGACCGTGGAACGCGCTTTAAAGTGTTAGAGGGCGGCGAGAGAAAAGCTATAGAAAATAAATGGATTGCTGCTGAAAGAGCATGGAAAGATGTTGAAGTAACAGAAAAATATATGATTTTGGAAGTGTTAAAATGATACAAAATTATGCACACGAATTAGAAAAAAAATATATGCCATATGCCATATTTGACGAAAATGATGTAATAACCGGGTTTGTAGAGGATGCACCGGATAGCGCAAAAAAAGCTGCAAGAGAGCATATAGAAATGAGTATGAAGTTTGATGATGTGTCAAATTTTGAATATTGGGTCAGTTTGTTAGAGAAATTAAATCTTTAATATTTTCCGCATGAGACTTACACGCGAAAAAAAAGTGCTGAAAAATAACATAAACAAGGGATTGCTCCGGCAGTCCTTTTTCTTTACAATTTAATAAATAAAGAGCAGTTTTTTAAAGCTGTACTTTTTTTATTGTCCGAAACATGCTCATGACATAAAAAGGCGCAAGGGAATTAACAGTCATACGGACTTAAACTGGGAGGGATTTTCTATGGAGGAAAACCAAGTACAAGCGCAGGAAGCGCAGAAAATGACGGAAAATGCCGGTGCACAGGCAGAACAGGAAAAGCCGTCAGAGAATGAAAAACGGTTCACGCAGTCGGATGTTGAAAAGCTTTTGGATTCACGGCTTAAAAGAGAGCGCGAGACATGGGAAAAGAAATTGACCGAAAGTCAGAAGCTTTCCAAAATGACCGCAGAGCAAAAAAAGGAGTACCAGGATAAGCAACATGCAGAGGAACTGGAAAAGCGCGAAACAGATATCACACGCCGGGAACTCCACATGACAGCAAAGGAAACTTTGATTGAAAAAGGCTTGCCTGTCGAGCTTTCGGACGCGTTAGCTTATGACAGCGCGGAAAACTGCTCAAAATCAATTGAAGCGGTGGAAAAGGCTTTCCGAGCGGCAGTGGAAAAAGCGGTTGAGGAGCGAATCAAAAAGAGCGCAAAAACTCCGAAAAACGGTGAATCAAGCACGGTTTCAGGTGTAGAAGAAAAATTCTATGCTCTGAATCCACAACTAAAGCATTAAAAGAAAGGATTGATTTTTTATGGCACATACTTTACAGGAACGCTATTCATCTATGGTTGATGAAAAGCTAAGAGCGTCTTTAGTGACGCGGGATCACTACATTTTTAACACAAGATACGAGGGAAATCCGAAAGCCGGAAAAGTAAAAATTCCGGTACGCGATACAGAGGTTTCTGTCAGCGATTACAGTAAAACTGCTGGGGTTGATTTAGCCTCCGGAAGCACAACCTATATTGATTTATCAATCAACAAGGACAAGGCAGTCAATGAATTGATTGATGGCTATGACGCAGCAGCAGTACCGGACAATCTTGTTGCAGATCGTTTGGATTCTGCTGGTTATGCACTTTCTTTGGAGATGGACAAGGATTCTCTGTCTACTTTGGAAACAGCCACCGGTTCAAAAATTGCAACAACCAAAACAGCGGCAACAGCATCGACCGCATACAAGGAAATTCTTGCCGCGCGGACGTATTTAAGCCGTACCGGTGTACCGGCTTCCGGCAGATGGCTAATCGTTTCTCCGGAATTTCATGCGATCCTTATGCAGGATGATAACTTCATCCGTCAAGGCGATCTGTCGCAGGAAATGAAGACTGCAGGCGCGGTTGGTGCGGTTGCAGGATTCGCGGTATTTGAATCTTCTATGCTGCTGGTTGACAATACCACAATTAACTCAAACAAAAAGACCACTACAGAATTTATTGCCGGTCATCCGAATTGGTGTCATCGTGTAGACGAGTGGGGTGTTTCGGTACATTTACAGGATTTGAACGGTTCTGGAAAATATATTGGCGCATCTGCTGTTCAGGGTCGTAAAATCTGGGGTACATTGGTTTCAAAGCCGCAGACACTATACCTCAAGCGTACAGAAGTTGCAAACTCATAATGAGGAGCGGACAAAACCGCTCCTCTTTGCTTTGGAGGTGATCTGCTTTGTTTCAGAAGCTAAAAACACTGCTGTCAATTGATAACACAGACCAGGATAGCCTCCTGTGTCTGTTGCTGGAAATGACAGAGGATGAAGTTCGGGACTATTGTGGGATTGATGATCTGACTGGGTTGGAAAACGCCATTTTACAAATGGCAGTGATTAAATATAATCGGATCGGCACAGAGGGGTTGACGGCTGAAAGCTACTCTGCCGGAAGCTGGACTTATAACGATTCCTACCCGGAGAACATTAAAAGAGCTTTAAATAAGCACAGAAAGCTGAGGTTGTACTAATGATTCAAAGACAATGGAGAAAAGCGGAATTATTCCGGGAAACATCAGAAACTGGGCGAGACTTCGGCGCAGAATGTCAGCTGGAAAAGGTTGCGGATGTTGATGTGGTTTTGACGGAGGCGAGCATATAAGGCATGTTTCAGTTGTTAGATGAAAATTTCGATATTATACATACGTTTCCACACCATACCTCCATCACCTGGACAAGCCGATTCACCGAATCCGGAAGTTTCCGGTTGCAGCTGCCGCATGACTTCCGGAGCAGTGTTGATCTGATGGGAAAATTCATCCGGCACAAGGGGCATTATGGGATTATCCAGTACATCAGCGCGGACGAGGAGCAGACAGAGGTGCGCGGATATGATTTAAAGGCAATCACGATCTTCCGTCAGGTGCTGCCCGGAACATACACCGGAGCAGCGGAAACCGTGATCAAGCAGATTGTATCGGACAACACGGAGGGTGACAGAGGATTTCCTCGGTTCTCTGTTGCAGCCGATCTGAAACGCGGCGAAACCATCACATACACAGTAGAATCTCCGGACACAATGGAGAATGTCTTAAAAAAGCTATGTGAGGATAACGGAATCGGCTATACTGTCACGGTTCAGGATAAAAACATGATATTTGATGTTGTAATTCCGAATACTGTCAATCACACCTATTCCGAACGCAGACAGAATGTCACCGGATGGGAGTATACGCATGATCAGCTGACGGAAAAGAATACCGAGCTGTTATGGGTTGCGCCGGTAACATTTGTTAAATTGTCTTATGCGGGCAATAAAACAGGTGATTTGTATGTATCAGGAAAAATTTGCGTTGGCAATACAATTTATGATTTAGGAGATAATAATCGGATAATATCTAACCTGGATTATGAGCTCTCTCAGGGCTCTGTGCAGTACATTGACGTAAAGCAGAGTAGCACCACACCTGGCGAACTTAAATTTTATGCTGAGTTATATAAGAATCCTTATTGCGTCACAATTGGCAGGGTTGACTATTTCGCCTATTATGTACCGACCTTCACTATGTTTCCTACATTCCTTAGCTTTGACAAAGCCGCAACAGTAGCTACTGCAACCGGATTTTCACGGAAAGAAAATTGCATGGAAACCACCGAAACGGAGATACCGACTGAGAAGATCAAAGAGGATATGTCTGGGAAAAATGCATCCGAAACAATCACGGCTGATGTGCTATCACTGACGGACTATCAGACGGTATGGAATTTAGGCGATTATGTGAAAATCAAAATTTATCTGTTCGGACAGGCTATGACGGTTTCCCGGCAGATTACAGAGATTGACGAGGTATACGAACCGAACAATATCAAAGTTACCCCGGTTTTTGGGAAACAAAAGGACAATATTATTAGAAAATTACAGAAAGGACGGATGTAAATGAGCGACGTATTTTTAGACAATCAGACAGTCACTGCCGCGGCACTCAATCAAATCGCGATTGACTTAGGAAAATCCGCATTTTCAACCTTTACGGACGGCACGGAATTTTCCGTTGACAAGCTGAACGAAATCACAAAGAATTTAGCCTCTGCCGGGATTGTGGCAGGAGATACAAGCCAATGCAAGCCGGTACTTGCTGACGGTCAGATTTCGATTGATACCGGATTGTGCATTTTCGCTTCCGGTGCAAAGAAACGGATCGAGACAAAACAGTATCTGACACCAACCGCCGATACAAAGCAGTATGTTTATTTGCTCAATGATACCGGACTAAATACGATTTCACTAAATATCAGCGCAGACAGTCCGGCAAGCGTTGCAAATGCTGATTATGTCATGCTGGCGGTGTATAATGCTGACAACACGCTGACCGATCAGCGGAAATTTTCAACTGCAAAAGTGTCGATTCCATCCGCGAATCAGTACCAGGAGTATACCGCGTCTGTCAGTTTTTACGGTTCAGAGAATTTTGAGAACCGATATTACTTAGGTGATTGGGGAAAGCCGTTTCAGTATGTCGCGTCTTTGTACTGGAGTGATACCGGAGTATGGGTAAAGATTGGGTCAAATCAAATGTTAAGCGTTTCAAACCCATATAGCGGCATAGCTTGCAAAATGAAATTCGAGATTGATGGCACAAAACTTTACTACCGCAAAGCATTAGTCGGTCGCGGTGGGACGACTGAAACCGTCAAATTATTATTTATGTAGGAGGAAAACACAATGTTTAAAATTAACTCAAACAACTGCATTTTTTTAACGCGCGGCGACAGTGCAACTTTAAATGTCGATGTGAGCAATGCAGACGGAACGGCATACACACCGACCGGCGCCGTAAAATTATATTTTTCGGTAAAAAAATCGGTGAATGATACAAACTATGTTCTGCAAAAGATTATTACCGATCTTTCGGAATCTATCTCAATTACTCCGTCAGATACAACCGCCTTAGACTGCGGAAACTATCAGTATGATGTGGAACTGCATGACGGAGAAAATGTTTATACGATCATACCGCCGACACAATTTACACTCGGTACGGAGGTGACACAGGAATGAGCAATTTAAAAGCAACCGTCCAATCCGCTGCAGAGGTCACCGGAACAGTTTCTACTGGCGGCGGCAAAGTTGACCAGGAATTTGATTCCACCAGCAAAAACGCACAATCCGGTGTGGCGGTTGCCGGAGAATTGGAGAAATATGTTGTAAAAGAAAATGGCAAAGGCTTATCCAGCAACGATTATACAGATGCGTAAAAGCAGAATAATGCGGATAACGCTGCAAGCATAGAAGCACTACGATTAAACAAGGCTGATAAATCCACACTGAGTGACTATGTGAAGTCTACGGATTATGCGAGCTATTCAAAGGCAGGAGTTTCAAAAGTTGATCCGGTAGGAACAAGGGGTATCTCCATAGACGGTGACAACTTTTTAACTATGGTAGCTGCTTCTCCCAGTGATATTACTGGAAGAATAGGAAATCGTGCAATTACACCATTAAATTTAAACGCGGCAGTTAAAGCAGCGCTGACTGACGGCGCTAAAATTTCCAACATGACAGAAATTGAAAAAGAATATGCAAGAGATGTGATTGGAGCGGAGAAAATGACAAAAATAGCTGTTGAAACAACGTCCGATGTCGTTTTAAAGGATAAAGTTGATACGCGTGTATCGTCAAGTGTAACAACAATTAATTTAACAATTCCGACTCTAGTTACCCCACTGTATGAATCTGCATTTAGTTTTCAAAGTGGAACGACTGCAACAACTATCGCATATCCTGGTGATACGATTAAGTTTGTCGGCGTGGATTGTGACGAAAGCGGAGATTTCATTCCGACATCAAACAAAAATTATGAGGTTATTATTAAGAATCTGTCCACAAATATGGCAACTCCATTGTTTGTCGCGAGAGTAGGTGTATATTGATGGATCGTTATAAAATGCTCCCCAGTTATCACTATGTAGAAAATGAGGATGGAGTAATAAACAATCCTGCAACCGATAAAGTCCGAACATGTACAATTTACGGCAACCATGGAAAGAATCTGATTCCATTCCCCTATGTTGGGAAATCCGGAACATACAACGGAGTTACAATCACTGTTGATTCTGATGGAGTGATTACACTAAACGGAACATCGACAGCAAGCGTATATTTCGGACTTCTGTCTCCAGTGAACTCATCGGAAATTACAAAACCAGGAAAATATACAATTTCTGGCATGCCGCCTGGAGCAGTCAGCGGAATTTCTGTTCAGTGTTATGTGGACGGAAGTTGGGGGTCGAAGTACACTGATGTCGGCAACGGATCAACTTTCACTGTTACAAGCAGTATTAAATATGTCACCTTGCAAATAAGCGGAGTCGTAGTCTGTGATAACGTAGTAATTAAGCCTATGCTGGAAGAAGGCGAAACAAAAACAGAATTTGAACAATGGTGCGGCGT
>RQCD01000135.1 GCA_008668455.1 Clostridia bacterium | reverse complement strand
CAAGTGATTTTTCCTTAAGCCAGAAAATATCCAGACAGGTTTTATCACGTTCCAGAATTTCATCTACCGTGAATCTGCGCCAGCGGCCTTCTGGATTTTCCTGTGACCATGTTTCTGTGCGTTCGTGGCGGTTTTCCGGATGATAGCATTGAATGAAATCCTGTAAATCAGCGTCCGTCATAGGATGCTGACGAAGCGTAAAGTGAACATTTGTGCGAAAATCGTAGATCCAGACTTCCTTTGTCTGACGCTCTGGGCTGGCGGGACGCTTATCAAAGAAAATCACATTTGCCTTTACACCCGGCTTGTAAAAAATGCCAGTTGGCAGACGGAGAATGGTGTGCAGATCCGTGGTGTCCAACAGCTTTTTACGGATGATCTCGCCTGCACCACCCTCAAACAGAACGTTATCCGGTACAACAACGGCCGCCTTTCCGGTCGGCTTCAGAATCGTATTGATATGCTGGATAAAGTTGAGCTGCTTATTTGAGCTGGTCGTCCAGAAATCCTGCCGGTTGTAGACCAGATCCTCTTCTTCCTGCTCCTCTTCTTCATTGGTGAAGGTGATGGAGGATTTTTTACCGAACGGCGGGTTCGTCAGTACATAGTCTACACGATAACCCGGGTCAGACAACAGCGCATCCCCGCGCATGACGGGGACTTTGCCGTACAGGTCACCGATATTGTGAAGATACAGATTCATCAGACAGAGTTTGAAGGTTGCAACCACAAGTTCAGTTCCATAGAACGTTTCGTTTTTCAGGAATTCTTTCTCTGTGCGGTCGAGTGCATAGTTCTTTGGGTCCGCCAAGAACGCCTGTGCAGCAAGGAAAAAGCCGCCGCTTCCACAGCAGGGGTCAGCAATCGTCTTTTTCGGTTCCGGGCGCAGACAGGCCACCATTGCTTTGATGAGCGGGCGGGGTGTAAAATACTGCCCTGCACCACTTTTTACGTCCTCGGCGTTCTTTTGCAGCAACCCTTCGTAGATCTCGCCCTTCACATCGGAGGACATGGACACCCAGTTTTCCTTGTCGATCATCTGCACCACGCGGTACAGGATGGAAACATTGCTGATTTTGTTGACGGCCCCTTTGAAGATCTGCCCTAAAATGCCGCCCTCATCGCCCAGCCGCTCCAGTATAGCGAGGTACTGATTTTCCAGCTCTGCGCCGTTGAGCGTGTTCATATCCGACCAAGTGTAACCTTTAGGGATACCGGTTTCTCGCTTATACGGCGGGCGGGAGTATTCATCGGACATTTTCAAAAAGATCAGGTAAGTAAGCTGTTCGAGATAATCGCCGTAAGATACACCATCATCTCGCAGCGGATTGCAAAGTCCCCATACTTTGGAGACGATATTAGAAGATTGTTCTGACATTTTATTCGTTTCCTTATTTGTCAATGTTTGGGTCTGAAAAGCTTTTCAACACGCTTTGTCGGGCTTCTTCTATCATTGCTCTCGTCGGGTAGATTTTCTCGACCGGAAAATCAAGTTCATAATCCCAGAGCATCACAACATATTTCGGCAGTCTCTGACGCAGCTCATACTCCAAGCGCATCCTGTCCGGGGGCGGTTCATAGAGAAAGTTCTGAATATATTGTATATATGAATTCATCATCTGTGCCAGTGCGATTCCGTGTTTTTTCGCAAATTGCACAGCGCCCGACTGGAAACCACACGTTGTTATGACCAGACCTTTTTGTGCGCCAAGGCTTTGCATCTTTGTGTACAATTCGGCTACCACTTTTCGCTCCACAGGATGCTTATACTTTTTGCATTCCACAAGGATCTTGAAGGTCATCCCTGCGACTGTAAACCGACACAGAATATCGATCTGATATGTTCCGTCCTCCGCAGAAAGTTTCTGATTATGCAGAATCGTAAAATCCGACAGATTATCCTTTTCTGCATACACTTTGAGCGTTTCCATACAGTAACGTTCAAATTCTGTGGGGGTCATATCGGCAAAAAGCTCACGATATGGATTAACGCTGCGTTCTGTCATAGTTTTCCCTCAAACGCCTGTTTCAAAATACTCTGCCGCATGGCATCGGCCTGCGCAAGGGCGGCGTCAACTGTTTTTTCGATATTGTCACAGACAGACAAGCGCATTTCAATCAATTCCAAAAGTCGCTTTTGTTCCCCTATATCTGTAACTGGAACCGGGATTTTTTCAAGAGATTGTCCTGTCAAATGTTTTATACCTGTTCCTGTATAAAATTTATTGATTGAACCACTTTGGGTGATGTACCACAGATAATACATATAAAATCGTGGTTCTGCTTTGATTGTAAATCTCACTCGGTGCAATGCTTTTTGGTAAAAAATAGTTTCGTCTTTTTCCCACACAGCACAACGTCCGGGCTCTCCACCTTCACAAATCACTAAATCATTTTTGCAAATCGTGTATTTTTCAAATTCTTTTTCTTCTATTTTCATGTCCAGAAGGTCGGATAGGTCACACGAAAACCAACGCACATTTATATTGCGCAGATACTTACATGGAACACCCACGTTTTTCTGCTTGTCCAACATTTTTCCAAGGAGAGAGGATGTGATTTTTCCAAAAGGAATATACTCGGCAATATTAGAAAACGCATCCTTCAACACCGCCTGCCGATACACCGCCAGCTGCTCCTTGGTAGTTTTGAGCGTGTCAACAGCCTTATCAAGCTCCGAGAAAAGCTCGTCGATGTGGGCAACAATGCGGGATTGTTCATCGAGAGGAGGAACTGGCATTTCCACGTTTTCCAAATCACGCTTTGCAAGACTAGGAATTGTAGTCGATTTGTCTAATGCTTTGAAATTAAAATAACAACAAAAATAATAAAGATATTTTGACACAAGTTGTTGACTCGGAATCAATCCGAATGCTGTATCAACATTCCAAAATGGTTCATTAACATAGAGTGGGCTATTGATTGTACCCTTTCGTCCAATAATAGTTGTTCCAGCAGGTCAAAGATACTCTTTAGAATACCCTATAATCCCACCACTTCCATAGATAGGATAACTGCCATTTATATCTGCAACATCTTTCTGATTTTTCCCGCTCTTTATTTCAAGAACTTCTTTCCATTTCATATTCGAGCTTATCAAGTGCTTTTCTTCCGTCCTTCCATAAACTCATTGTTTTCGTTCATAATGTCTTTTATCTCATCTTTAGTTCGATAGTCATTCGGAATCCAAGAATTGATTTCTTTTACGACAAATGGAAGCCTAATAGACTTCTTATCATCGTAATTAAAATTTGAAAAGTATGTAATATCTGCACCATCAAATGTAAAATTATCTGGAGGAAAAAAGAAAGCAATAATTCCTAATGGAT
>RQCD01000189.1 GCA_008668455.1 Clostridia bacterium | reverse complement strand
TGAGGATAAATATTCTCCGCTGCTGTTCGTCCGAACGATTAACGGCGATCCGCTGGACGTTGCCTTAAAGCGCCGTCCGGTTGAAAAGCTGACGCCAATTTATCCGCAGGAGAAGCTGCGCCTGGAAAACGGACAGAGAGACCGATATGCGGCGAGACTTCTGGATCTGCTTGCCCCCATCGGAAAAGGACAGCGCGGTATGATTGTAGCGCCGCCAAAGGCAGGAAAAACCACACTCTTAAAGCAGATTGCCCAGTCGATTGCAGAAAATTATCCGGAGGTATATTTAATTGTATTATTGATTGATGAGCGTCCGGAGGAGGTTACCGATCTGAAACGCTCAGTCAATGGGGATGTGATCTATTCCACCTTTGATCAGACACCGGAAAACCACACCAAGGTTGCAGAGATGGTTTTAGAGCGTGCCTGCCGTCTGGTGGAACAGAAAAAGGATGTTGTGGTGCTTTTAGATTCCATCACGCGTCTGGCACGCGCATACAATCTGACCGTTACCCCAACCGGAAGAACTTTATCCGGCGGTCTTGATCCGGACGCACTGGTAAAGCCGAAAAAGTTTTTCGGAGCAGCGCGGAATATTGAGGAGGGCGGCAGCCTGACGATTTTAGCTACGGCATTAGTGGAAACCGGCAGCCGGATGGATGATGTCATTTTTGAGGAATTTAAAGGAACGGGCAACATGGAATTAAAGCTCGACCGCAGCTTACAGGAGCGGCGGATTTTCCCGGCAATCGATATTCAGCGTTCCGGAACGCGCCGGGAGGAAACCCTTCTTACCGCGCACGAGCAGGAGGCTGTCTGGCTTTTGCGCCGGGATATGAGCCGTCAGACGCCGGTAGACAGTATGAGCATTATCATGCAGTATTTAAAAACAACCTCCAATAATCGGGATTTAGTGGATTTGGTGATTGATAAGCATGCAAAACGATAAAGAAACGATAGAGAATTTGCAGCTTGGCGGTTTGCGGCTGATTCAGAAAAGGAACGGCTTTCGGTTCGGGACGGACGCGGTGCTGTTAGCAGATTTTGCAAAGGATGGTCCCTCCGGGCAGACGCTGGATCTCTGCTGCGGAAACGGAATTATTCCGATCATATTATCACATAAAACGAAAACAAAAAAAATCTGCGGTCTGGAAATTCAGCATGATGTTTTGGAAATGGCAAAGCGATCAGTGCTTTTAAATGGACTGGAGGATCGCGTGGAGCTTTTAGAGGGGGATCTCCGGCATGCGGAGGAGTATTATCCGGTGCGGAGCTTTGATCTGATCACATGCAATCCACCTTATATGCGCGCCGGTGCGGCAATTGAAAATCCGTCTGAAACAAAGCTGATCGCACGTCATGAAATTACATGCTCCTTAGAAGATGTGATCCGGGTATCGGCACGGCTTTTAAAAACGGGTGGAAAGCTTCTGATGGTACATCGTCCCGGACGGTTGGTGGATGTACTGACCCAAATGCGCGCTAACCGGATTGAACCAAAGCGGCTGCGGATGGTTTACCCGGCAGAAAATCATCCGCCGATTCTGTTTTTAGTGGAGGGACTTCTGTACGGAGGAACAGAACTGCGGATTCTGCCGCCGCTTGTTTTGAGAGATCAGGACGGCAGAGAAACGGAAGAATTAAAAAGAATATATGAAAGGGATTCAGAATGAAAGGAACGCTTTATTTGTGTGCAACACCGATCGGTAATCTTGGGGATGTTTCTGCAAGATGTCTGGAGGTATTTCGGAGTGCGGATGTGATTGCAGCTGAGGACACACGCCGGACGATCCAGCTTTTAAATCATTTTGAGATTGCAAAGCCGCTCACAAGCTATCATGAGCATAACAAGGCGGAAAAGGGCACATATTTGATTTCTCTTTTGGAGGATGGAAAACAGGTGGTATTGGTGTCGGATGCAGGAACGCCGGCAATTTCTGATCCGGGAGAGGATTTAGTCCGGCTATGTATTGAGAAGAATATCCCGGTCACCTCAATTCCGGGACCGGTTGCGGCGGTGAATGCGCTGATTCTTTCCGGATTGCCTACGCGCCGATTCTCCTTTGAAGGATTTTTGTCGGTCAATAAGCGGCATCGGCATGAGCATCTGAACAGTCTAAAAAATGATCCCCATACTCTGATTTTCTATGAAGCGCCGCATAAGCTGCGGACAACCCTAGACGATCTTTCCAAGGTGTTTGGCGGAGACAGGAAAATTGCCCTGGCGCGTGAGCTGACAAAAATGCATGAGGAAATTCTCCGCATGACCGTTTCTGAGGCGGTGGCATATTATCAGGAACAGACACCGCGCGGTGAATATGTTTTAATTGTGGAGGGTGCAGACGAGAATACAAAGCAGGAGGAACAGCCCTGGATGGCATGGACAGTCCGGGAGCATGTGGATCACCTGATCCAAACCGGTCTTTCCCAAAAGGACGCAATCAAAGAAGCTGCAAAGGAACGCGGCGTTCCGAAACGAGAGGTTTATCAGGCTTATCATATAGAAGAATAAAAGGAATATCAAAAAAAGATACAGAAAGCGCACCGTCTGGAGTACAAAAAGTACGCCGTTGGGTGCGCTTCCTTTTTCATGATAGCTCTTTGATATACCGTTCCAGATTTTCTTTTCCGCGTTTAATACCGTCCAGGCAATCGCCGCCGGCTTCGTATTCAATGGAGACAATGCCGTCGTAGCCCGCCTGCTTCAGAATCCGAAGGCATTGGCGGATGGGTACTTGTCCCTCACCGATCACGGTTCCCTGAAAAATATTACCGCCGCGCGTCATACCGCCCTGTGCGCCGGAATCCCCCGGCAGTACGCGCATATCCTTTGCGTGCACATGAACCGCATAAGGGGCAAGCTTTGAAACACCATGGGCAGACGGTTCATCTGCGCAGACAAAGTTTCCCATGTCCACCAGGAGTCCGTAGTTATCGTGTGCAACTGCGTTAAAGAGACGTTCCATCCGGTCGCTGTCCTGTGCGATATAGCCATGGTTTTCAGTACAGGTACGGATGCCAAGCGTTTGTGCATACTCGGTGATTTCTCCTGCGCTTTTTGCGATTGTCGGGAGCATCAGGTCAAAGCTTCTGGAATTTCCTGTTTTTCCGAGCTGCCAACATGCGTCATGCCGAAGCACCGGCGCACCCAGAATTTTTGCAATGTCGAGCTGCTTTTTGATGCGTTCTACCTCATCTTTGCGCGCCTCCTCGGTTTCCTGATAGAGGTTTGCGCCAATGGTGTAAGCATTTACTTTAATTCCAAGCGCGTCTGCATTTTTTCGGATTCTCTTTGCAGATTCCACCTGATCCTCATAGCTGTAATTTTCACAGGGGGTCAGATCGGTAAATTCAATATAGCGAAAGCCAAGCTTCTGCGCCTCTAAAAGCGTTTCCTCCTGTGTGATCGTTCCGGCATTAATCAAAGCCTGAAACGAGTAGGAGCTGACTGAAATTTCCATGCAGATCCTCCTTTTAGAGAATGACTTCATGTCCTGTCTTTGCAGATTCATAGACCGCATTTAAAATCTTCATGATTTCAATGCCGTCCTCCGCCGGGGCAATACATTCGCATCTGCCGCGGATACAGTCTACAAAGTGGTTGATTTCATTTTCGAATGCATCCATAGTGAATCCAGTCGGAGCGTCGAAGGTAACATTGGTCAGATAGTTGTGGATATCGTTATAGATTTCCAGCTTGTCATCCAGCTTTGCGCCTGCCTTTGTTCCGAAAAGCTCTACCTGTCCGGTCGGTTCTTTGATATTTAAGCTGAACGCCGCCTCAATAGAGAGTACCTCGCCGTTGTCAAAGCGGATGAGTGCAGTTGCCAAATCCTCAACGTCGCAGATATCATGATCGGTTGCGGAGCTTGAAAGATACTTCGGTGCGCCGATCTTTCCGGGACGGTTGTAAAGCTTTTGGAAGGTTGCACCGTAAACTGAAACCGGCTTCGGATTTCCGGAGAGGTAGCGGACCAAGTCAATGACATGGACTCCTAAATCAATCAAAGGACCGCCGCCGGAGCGTGATTTGTCGCCAAACCAGCCGCCGGGGTTACCATCTCGTCTTAAATAGGTTGCCTTGGTGTAATAGAGCTCACCCAGGTCGCCGCCCTCAATAAAGTCTTTGATAACTTTTGCGTCATTTCCATGACGGCGGACAAAGCCGATCATTAAGAGTTTACCGTGTTTGTCTGCGGCTTCCTTCATCGCAATTGCATCCGCAACCGTTACCGACATTGGTTTTTCGCATAAAACGTGTTTGCCGGCATTTAGCGCAGCAATTGCACAGGGAGCATGCTGATTGTTCCAGGTGCAGACGCTGACAGCGTCGAGCTCCGGCAGTTCAGCAAGCATTTTGTCCTTATCGGTGTAGAGTCTCGTAATATTGTATTTTTCGCCCTTTTCCTTTAACAGCTTTTCATCCAGATCGCAGAATGCATAAAGCTCTACCTCCGGATTTTTCAGATACCAGTCGATATGGCAGCCGGAAATAGAACCAACACCAATGACTGCAACTTTCAGTTTTTCCATCGCGTTCACCTCATTATTTGATTAAATTTTTTAAGAATACTGCCGCTTTTTCAATGTCGGCTGCCGGGTTGTCTCCGCATTCGCGTTCAATGGTTAAAAAGCCCTTGTAGCCGATTTCATCAAGCGCCTTTAAATAGCTCGGGAAATCAACGCTGCCCTCGCCCAGAGGTACTTCCTCAAACGGTGTGCTGTAGGCAATGGTATCATGATCAATTACACCGTAGATGACCTCCGGATTGCAATCGCAGAGGTTGTTGCCGTCCTTTGCGTGTGTGTGTACAATATAGTCCTTTAAGGTATGTACTGCTGCAACCGGATCATCCTTTACCACCATCACCAGGTTTGCCGGGTCAAGATTGACCGCAACACCCTTTGAATTTAAGGAATCCAAAAAGCCTTTTAAGGTCTTTGCCGGTTCCGGACCGGTCTCAATTGCAAAATGCGCTCCGACCTCGTCTGCATAGCGGCTTAATTCAAAGCAAGCCTCCTGCATGATTTTATACCGATCGTGCTTTGGGTCTTGCGGAACAACACCGATATGCGTGGTGACAATATTGCATTCCAGATCCAGCGCCAAATCCATAATCCGCTTTGATTTTTCAATTAAAGCAGGATTTTTCTCCGCATTTCCGAACCCCTGTCCGAGGTCTCCGCAGATCGCGGAAAAAATAAGGCCGTTATCCTTCATAAAGGATACAAG
>RQCD01000150.1 GCA_008668455.1 Clostridia bacterium | reverse complement strand
CTGTGATGACGCAGAGAAAAAAATCTCCGAACACACGATGTCGATTTTGCCGGTGCACATTCAGGGCTGCCCCTGCAATATGGAAACAATCATTGCGCTTGCAAAGAACTACAGGCTGAAGGTGGTAGAGGACGCATGCCAGGCAGACGGCGGTTCCTATTATGGTCACCGTCTCGGCACAATCGGCGACGCCGGGGCCTACAGCCTTACTCCCGTCCAACTCCTGCGCGGCGGCGAGGGCGGCGCACTGCTCACCAATGACAAGGATATTTACGGCAGAGCGCTCATCTATCATGACAGCAGCGCCGTTGTATTTTTCGGAGATCAATTAAGCGGCATAGAGGAAAACCCCTTCTGCGGCGTGGAATATCGGACGAATGAAATTACCTGTGCAATTCTTCGCTGCCAGCTGAAGCGTCTGGACGGTATTCTGCACGATTTAAGAACACAGAAAAAACGGATAATGGAGGCGCTTTCCGGGAAATATAAGTTTGCACCCTCGCATGACGCAGAGGGCGACTGCGGCGTGACTTTAGCATTCCGCTTTGATACAGAGGAAGAAGCGATTGCCTTTGCAGACAAGGTTCAGGGAACAAGACCGATCGACACCGGCAAGCATGTATATAGGCACTGGACATCTATTTTAAATCACTATGGCGCATACAACAGCAGGATGGACCCATTCAAAATGGAGGCAAACAAGGATCTGAACATGGATTACTCAGAGGATATGTGTCCGAAAACGCTTGATCTTCTTTCCAGAACCGTATATGTTGCCATTGACCCGGATCGGACGGAGCAGGAAATCACAGACGAAATTGCACGCCTGGATCGATAGGAGGATACAGCCATGAATCAGTTATTTGCGGGAATTGACAGAAAAATCATTACACCGAAGGTCGGCGCACGCCTTTACGGCTACAGCGACAACCTCTTTTCCACCTGTGTGAACGATGATCTGCATGTCACCGCAATCTATTTTGAGGACTGCAGAAAAAAGCTCCTGCTGATCTGCGCTGAGGTATGCTTAGTAGACAACGAGCTTTCCGGCATCATCCGAAGCCGCATTGCCAAGGAATTAAACCTTGACGTTGACAATATTATTCTGACCGCAACCCATACGCATTCCGGACCCTGTACCAAAGGGTTTCCGGGCTGGGGCGACCGGGATGAGGAATATTGCAGGGAAATCTTTCTTCCGCAGATACTTGCGGCAGCTCAGAATGCTGTAAAGAACACAAAGCCGGTCAGCATGGGAGTCGGGAGCGTCAACAGCAAGGTTGGTATAAACCGCCGCGAATTAGACGAGGAAAACCAGGTGCTGCTCGGTCAAAATCCATGGGGCTGCTACGATCCGAAAATGACCGTTGTTGCGTTTCAGAGCGGCGGAAAACCGTATTTTAACCTGGTTCACTATTCCTGCCACGGAACAGCAGCCGGCGTACATACTGAAATCACACGAGACTGGAGCGGCATTATGATTGATCGGTTAGAGGCTGAAACAGGCGCAATGACAGTCTATCTTCAGGGTGCAGAGGGGGATGTCGGTCCGCGTCTTTCAAACGGTATGACTGCCGGAGATCTCTCCTATATGAACGAAACAGGCTGCATTGCTGCATTGGACGCAATGAACGCATACCGCAGCATCAGTGTGTTCCGCATGCCGGAGCTTCACATTGTCTCAGGAGAAATTACAATTCCTTATAAAAAAATGATCAGCCGCACAGAAGCTGAAGAAAAGCTTGAACAGGCGATGAAAGATTCTCCAAGCAACATGAATCAAAAATACTGCTCCTATTTAAAGGACGTTCTTGCTTGCTATGCATGCGGAGAACCGGAAAAAAAGCAAAGTGTAAAGCGGCAGACGATTCTGAAAATAGGCGATTTATTGCTTGTTCCGTCGAGCTTTGAGCTTTTTTCCGAATTTTCACTCCGAATGAAAAAATATTTAAAAACAGACAATCTTCTTATTCTTGGCTGCTCCAACGGCTCTGACGGCTATTTTCCCACACAGAGCGAGCTTATCCGCGGCGGATATGAGGTGGCGTCGTTTCGGATGCAGTTTGTACAGGAATATGCGGACGATGCAGAAAAATACTATATTCAGGGAAATCTCGGTCTGATTCGGAAGCTCGGCGACAACATATAACAAAGGAGTAATAAACTATGGAATCTACAAAAATTGCAACCTCAACCTGGCACTGGGGTTCAGCCACAAAGGAACAGATTGAACAATCCTTTTCGGATATTGCAAAAGCGGGATATAAAAGCTTTGAGGCAGTTTACACCAGCATCAGAACCTTTTCCTATGATGTCCCGGCATACAAAAAGCTGCTGGATCAATACGGAGTACATCCGATCAGCTTTTACTTTTATCTGCCCGATCTGACCGAACGGAACGGTTTTTTTCAAAACCTTGAAAAGGAACTGGAATTTGTGCAGGCGCTTGGAGTTAGGAATGTTTGTCTTGCCGGTACGCAGGGACGTCCGAAAAGCAGCGGCGACCTCGAATGTGAGCTTCAAATGGTGCAGACCTTTACAGAGCTTTGCACGGCATATCAGATAACGGCTGCAATTCATCCGCATTACCAAACCTATTTTATGTATGAAGACGAATGGTCTGAAATCCTTGAACGTGTGCCGGAGGCGCGTTTTTGTCCGGACACTGCACACCTGATTTTAGCAGGCTGTGATCTGGAGCGTATTTTTTGCAAATATGCCGATAAAATATGCTTTGTTCATTTTAAGGATATGGTCTTTCATAAAGGCGAAAAATTCCCGGACGGTGCAGAAGCTTATGGCGCATTCCGGGATCTCGGAGAGGGTAATATTCATTTTGGGAGGCTGTATCAGATCCTGTGTGAAAATGGCTATACAGGGATCATCTGCAGCGAATTTGACAATCCGCCGAAAAGCGACTTTGAAAGCGCAAAGGTAAATCTGGAGTATTTAAAAAACCTGATCTGAATGAGGAAAGCATTTTTATGAAAAACCTAAAAGAATTTGTACGACTGAGTCTAGGATGTCTGCTTTTGGCAGCAGGCGTGTACTTTTTTAAAATTCCGAACGGATTTGTAACAGGCGGCGTCAGCGGCATCGGCATAATCCTGGGAAAGCTTACACGCCTGACTCCCGGAGAATGGGTATGGATTTTAAATATATTGATCCTGATAGCCGGCTTTCTCATATTGGGAAAGGCAACCGGAATCAAAACAATCTATTGCAGCATGCTTTACTCAGCGCTAATCTGCCTGTTTGAGCGCGTCATTCCTCTGCATGCTCCGATCACCGCCCTGCCCCTTTTGGATCTGATTTATGCAATTCTCCTGACCGGTATCGGCTCTGCTCTCATTTTTGCACAGGAAGCCTCCTCCGGCGGTACAGACGTGGTTGCGCTGATTTTAAAAAAATACACGAAAACAAACGTTGGGAAAGCGCTGATGGTAACCGATTTTGCTGTTGCTGCCAGCTCCTTATGGCTGTTTGGCGTTCAAATCGGACTGCTTTCCCTGTTAGGTCTTTTTGCAAAGGCCTTTCTGGTAGATACCGTGATCGAATCAATCAGTTCCTGTAAATACTTTTGTATCATCACACAGAAACGCGATCTGATTTCTGAGTATATCATCAAAACCCTGCACCACGGAGTTACCGT
>RQCD01000153.1 GCA_008668455.1 Clostridia bacterium | reverse complement strand
ACTTCTTTTGCAGGATAAAATCAAATAAAGTACTTGCAAAACAAGAATAATTGTGATATAATAGTGATACAGCCAAGTAGGGTGTGTGTTTTTGGCAAGCGCAGACGGCACTCCATACCACTGCTGAATGCCTCCGTGAAAGCAATTTCAGGGGTTTTTTGAAACAACGGCAATCACGCACATCCGGGAAAAGCTCATTTGCCGGAGGGCAGAGGAGGAAAGGAACAGAATAAGGCTTTAAAATGAGATTTTGACTGCCTTCCATACGGGCAGAAGGAGGATTGTTTTATGGTTTTGCTCTGAACTGATCCCCCAAAGCAAGGGAATAAGATCAAAACTGTGTTATTTCGCCCTCAGTCTACTCTTACGAAACCGGAATTGTCTGCTTTTGCAGGCAACGTATCAGGAAAAGAGTCTGTATCTTCTTTTCGTTCTGATTCAGCTGACCGGAAGGAAAATCGGTTTTACCGATTGACCCAAGAGATGTTGTTTTGGCACGGGAAAAGGTGCAGAGTCCTGTCTTAGGACGGTTTAGCCCGGCGGCGGTTTTTTTCCTCTTTGGTGGATGAGCTTTTTCTTTTGGTGTATACAAAAAACATTTTGTGCAACATTTTTTTTGTTTTCAGCATAAATGCTGTTGACAACGTATAAATATTATGGTATGATAATAATAAATGAAAGTAGAGGCGCATTTTTTATGAGTAGGGTGCTTAGGCGAGTGACCGCGAGGGGCATACTGAAAGGAAACGATGCCGAAGTGAGCAGAGAGTGTCACAGCTTTGCTTGCTGGTTGTGCTGTTAAGAGCAGTATGACTGTCATCATGTTACCAATGATGGAGGGCTACTGCAAACACTGTTCTTTTTGCAATAGCCACATGCTATTGTATTTTTTTTACATTTATTTGAGAAAGGTTTGATATTCGTGAAACAAAACTACAAAATCGGAATTATCGGCGCAACCGGCATGGTGGGACAGCGGTTTATCACCCTGCTTTATAACCATCCCTGGTATACCATAGAGGTACTCGCCGCATCTCCCCGAAGCGCCGGAAAGCCTTATTCCGAAGCAGTCGGCGCAAAATGGGCAATGGATATGGAAATTCCGGAAAATGTCCGGAATCTGATTGTGGAGGATGCGTCCGATGTAGAAAAAATTGCATCACGCGTGGATTTTGTTTTCTGCGCAGTAGACATGAAAAAGGATGAAATCAGGGCATTGGAGGAAGCATATGCAAAAGCAGAATGCCCGGTCATTTCCAACAATTCTGCCCATCGCCACACTCCGGATGTTCCGATGATTATTCCGGAAATCAACCCGGAGCATGCAGAAATCATTCCGGCACAAAGAAAACGCCTCGGAACAACGCGCGGCTTTATTGCAGTCAAATCCAACTGTTCTCTGCAAAGCTATGTTCCGGCGCTGCATCCCTTAATGAAATACGGTGTGACAAAATGCTTGGCAACCACCTATCAGGCGATCTCAGGCGCCGGAAAAACATTTGAAACCTGGCCGGAAATGGTGGATAACATGATTCCCTATATCGGCGGCGAAGAAGAAAAAAGCGAATGCGAGCCGCTCAAAATCTGGGGAAAAATCGAGGGTGACCAGATCGTGGACACGAACACTCCCTCCATCACAACCCAGTGTCTGCGCGTTCCGGTTTCCAACGGGCATATGGCAGCAGTTTTTGTAAGCTTTTCGGAAAAACCGTCCATAGAGGACATTAAAAAGGCATGGAGCGAATTTTCCGGCGAGCCGCAGAAATTAAATCTGCCGCACGCACCAAAGCAGTTTTTACATTATTTTGAGGAAAACGACCGTCCGCAGACAAAGCTTGATCGAAATCTTGAGGGCGGTATGGCTGTCTCAATCGGACGTCTCCGCGAGGACACCCAGTATGATTATAAATTTGTATGCCTATCCCATAACACGCTCCGCGGCGCAGCCGGCGGCGGTGTGCTGATGGCAGAATTACTGACTGCGAAGGGATATATGGACTAAAACAGAAAGGATTTGATTGCTATGACAAAGAACATCCCCTTTACCGGTTCGGCTGTTGCGATTGTAACGCCGTTTGAAGGAGATAAGATTAATTTTGATGCATTAGGCGAATTGATTGAAACACAGCTTGCGCATAAAACAGATGCTATTGTCATCTGCGGAACAACCGGCGAGGCATCCACCATGCCGGATGCAGAGCATCTTTCTGCGATTGACTATACTGTCAGAAAGGTTGCCGGACGTGTACCGGTCATTGCCGGAACAGGCAGCAATGACACCAAGCATGCGATCGCACTCACCAAGCATGCAGAGGAATTGGGTGCAGATGCAATCCTAAGCGTTACCCCCTACTACAACAAGGCAAGCCAAAGGGGATTGATTGAGCATTTCCGCGTGATCGCAGAAGCAATCAATATCCCGATCATTCTCTATAACGTTCCGAGCAGAACCGGCATGAGCTTTTCCATTCCGGCTCTCAAGGAGCTTGCAAAAATTCCAAACATTGTCGCCCTAAAAGAGGCAAGCGGAAACATCAGCTATACCGCAAAGGTTGCTGCAGAGGTGCCGGAGCTGTACCTTTATTCCGGCAATGACGACATGATCGTTCCCGTGATGTCTTTGGGCGGTTTAGGGGTCATTTCAGTTGTAGCAAACATTTTGCCGGAGGAAACTCACAATCTCTGTGCGGCATTTTCCGAGGGTAACGTTGCAGAGGCAAGAAGGCTGCAGCTTTCCATGCTGGATCTCATCAACAAGCTTTTTATTGAGGTGAACCCAATTCCGATTAAAACGGCAATGCAAATTTTAGGCTATCCGGTCGGAAACCTGCGTCTTCCGCTTTGCGAAATGGAGGAGAGCAATTTTGAAATTTTGAAAAAAGCCCTTGACGCATACGGTGTACAAAAGCTTTAAAAGAATGGAGAATTCAAATGACAAAAATCATCTTAAACGGATGCAACGGCAAAATGGGGCAGGTCATTTCCCGGCTTGTCTGGAATGATCCGGATACTGAAATCACAGCCGGACTGGATCTTGCAAACATCATAGAAAACCCATACCCTGTCTATACCCATCCGGAGGACTGCCAGGAGAATGGAGATGTCCTGATCGACTTTTCGCACCCCTCGGCGCTCTCCTCCCTTTTGGAATTTGCAAAAACAAGAAAGCTCCCGATTGTTGTCGCAACCACCGGACTTTCGGATGCACAAAAGCAGGAGTTGAGAGAAGCAGGCAAAGAAATCCCGGTCTTTTTCTCGGCAAACATGAGCCTTGGAATCAACCTTTTAATCGCACTGTCCAAAAAGGCAGCGGCTCTTTTAGGAGAGGATTTCGATATTGAAATCATTGAAAAGCACCACAACCAAAAGCTGGACGCCCCCTCCGGAACTGCGCTTGCGATTGCAGACGGAATCAGCGAGGTAGTAAAAAATCCGGAGTATGTTTACGATCGGCATAGTGTCCGAAGAAAGCGCCGGAAAAACGAAATCGGGCTGCACGCCATCCGCGGCGGAACGATTGTTGGCGAGCATGAGGTGCTTTTTGCCGGGACAGATGAAGTGATCACACTTTCGCACTCTGCACAAAGCCGCGAGGTGTTTGCAGTCGGCGCTGTCCGGGCAGCAAAATTCTTAGCCGGAAGGTCTGCCGGCATGTATAGCATGAACGATTTGGTCGGATCACTCTAAAGGAGAATTTCACAAATGGGAAAATTTGATGGGATATTGCTCTGTACCGATATGGACGGTACGCTTTTAGATGACGAAAAGCGACTTTCTCCGGAAAACCGCACGTCAATTGAATATTTTATGCAAGAGGGCGGACTTTTTTCCTATTCCACAGGAAGAACTCCGCTCGGCGTTGCATTGGATCAGCTGATTATGCCAAATGCGCCTATGATCTGCTTTAACGGATGCGGCATCTTAGATTGCAGCCGGCTGGAATTGATCTGGGGAATCAGCTTAGACAAACGTGCAGCAGAGGTATTAGAATATGTGGAGGAACACTTTCCGGAAAGCGGAATTGAGGTCTTTACCGAAAGAGACGTCTATTTCTGCCGGGATAACGACATCACAAAAATGCATCGTGCTCATGAACACCTTGCCGATCATCGTCTGGACTACCATCTGATCTCCACCGACTGGAAGAAGCTCCTTTTTGCGTCCGCACCGGAGACAACCGCACGTCTATCCAAAGCGCTTTTAGAATCTCCCTTTGCCGCGCGTTATCATTTAGTCGAGAGCGAGCAATACTATTTTGAGGTGCTGCCGAAAAATGCGTCTAAGGGCGCTGCACTCATAAAGCTATGCGAAATACTTGCGATCGATCAGAAAAAAACAATTGCAATCGGCGACAACTACAACGATCTGGAAATCATTCAGGCAGCAGGGCTTGGCGTTGCTGTGGCAAATGCCGTTCCACCGGTGCGCGCTGCTGCTGATTTCATCACAGTAGACAACAATTCCAGCGCTGTTGCCGCTGTGATCCGTTCGTTAGAGTTCGGACTTCTGAAGCTTTAAATCACGATACAGATACAAAGAGCCGCAGACAACGGTAAGACCGCTATGGCTCTTTTTTTGTATCTCGGAAAAGTCTTTGCATGCTTCAGCATAAAGTCCGCAGGAGCGTGCCTTTTCTGCCAATTGCTCTGCCGGCATAGCACGCGGATTGTCCTGAACCATGAGCGTGTAAATTGTGGCATCCGGATATGCCCTCTTGATTTGCAAAAGCTCCTTTTTGATATCCTTATCCCCCATGCATGCCATAATAAACTGCACTGTTTTTTGGGGGAAATACCGCTTCAGCGAGAAAAGCAGCGACTCCATACCATTTGGGTTATGTGCGCCGTCAAAGATCAGATTTTCTGAAAGCGGCTCCAACCTTCCCGGATTTTTCGCCTTTGCAAGTCCTGCCCGGATAGCAGGCTCGTCTACCTGTAAAAGTCTTGCTGTCTCAATTGCCAAGGCTGCATTTTCAATCTGATGGTAGCCGGGGATTCCTAAAAGCAGCCGCTCCATGCCGGCATAGTCGATACATTCACACATACCGACCGGCTCATGCACCAGCACGTTTCCGGTGACAAGCATTTTATGTCCCTTCTCACGGCAAACGCGCTCCAAAACCTCCATTGCCGGCGGTTCCTGCTCCAAGGTTACCAATGTATTTTTGATAATTCCTGCCTTTGCCTCAGCAATTTCCGAAAGTGTATTTCCTAAATATCCCATATGATCCATGGCAATCCGGGTTATGATGTCTGCCGCCGAATCAGGAATCACATTGGTTGCGTCTCTTGTTCCGCCAAGTCCCGTTTCTAACACCACATAGTCGCACCGCTTTTCCTGAAAATAGCAAAATGCTGCCGCCGTCCAAATTTCAAACTGCGTAGGGTAAGAACCGATTGCCTCCTCAGTTTTTCTGGCTGCATCCTCCATTCCTGAGAGCAGCTCCTCCATCTCTTTTGGGGAGATTTCCTCCCCATCCACCGAAATCCGTTCGCAAACGCTTACCAAATTCGGAGAAATATATTTTCCGCACCGAAACCCAGCCTCGGTCAGGATCGACTGCAAAAAAGCGCAGACCGACCCTTTTCCGTTTGTTCCGGCAACATGCAGAAAGCGAAGCCCCTTTTCCGGATGCCCCAAAAACTCCAGCATTTTTTTGATACTCACAAGCTCCAGGCGTGCCACTGCCTGAAAACTATTTGCATAGTTATGAAATTGTCCCATTTTTACCATCCTAATTTTTCAATCGGTTTTTTTAAATACTTTTCAATCGCACATACCCCTAAAATCTGTACCGGAAGGTTGATTGCCGCTGCTAAAAGCCTGCTTCCCAAAATCACAAAAATCCCCTTGTGCTTTCCCAAAACCAGCTGATAGTACCAATAAAGAAATACCGAATTTAAGCACAAATTCAAGAGAACAAACTGTACCGCCGCACACACAGCAAGCCGCCAGCCAGACAGCTTTAATTTTCTGAGCATCAGTCCAAACCCCACACCGTACAGAAATTCACAGAGGGTGAACGGTACAAAATACACATCCCCCCGGCTGAATAAAAGCATACCGAAGAAATCGGCAAGCGCGCCTACCGCACCGCCGCCAATCGGACCTAACGTCATGCCGGCAAGCGCAACCGGAAAAAATCCCAGAGAAATCCGGACGCTGCTGTTCCCGCCGGAAATCGCTAAAAAGCGTACAAATACAATCTGCATTGCAATCAAAAGCGCCGCTGTTACCATTTTTTTTGTTTTTGTTTGTTTCATGTTACATGTTCTCCTTTCGCCGTTTTCTACAAAAAAGGATCTGCCACTGTTTTCTTAGCAGATCCGAGACCGCAAAAACCCAAAGAAGATCCATGCGTTTTTTCGCAGCAACGGAATGCGGAACAAACACCGCAAGCGAAAATCGCTTTTCGTAGAAAGGACAACTTCCCGTTCCTTTCTCACTTAACGCGTCTGTTCCTACTTTGCTTTTTTTATAAATTATTTTTAATATATCCAACTGCTTCAGAAATTGCCTCCGAAACAGACAGATCACGCGATTCGGCATCGGTACGTTTCTTAAATTCCACGATTCCCTCGCCGCATTTCTTTCCGACAACGATTCTTGCCGGAATTCCGATCAGGTCAGCGTCCTTGAATTTTACACCGACACGCTCTGACCGATCATCCAGGAGCGCCTCAATCCCTTGCTTTTTCAGCTCCTCATAGATTTCCTCTGCAAGCTTTACCTGCTCCTCCTGCTTGGTGTTTACCGGAATCACCGTCACATGATACGGAGCAATCGAAACCGGCAAAACCATGCCGTTCTCATCATAGCCTTGCTCTACAGCTGCTGCAATACAGCGTGTAACGCCAATTCCATAGCAACCCATAATCACACTCTTTGGTTCTCCGCTCTCATCGGTATAGGTTAGACCTAAAGCGTCGGAATACTTTGTGCCAAGCTTAAAGATATGTCCAACCTCAATGCCCTGCGCCGTCTTGATCGGCTTGCCGCATTTCGGACACGCGTCGCCTGTTTCAATTACACGAATGTCGGCAATCTGCGTCGGGGTGAAATCACGGTTGATGTTGACATTATTATAATGATAGCCGGTATCGTTTGCACCGACAATAAAGTTTCTCATTTTTGCCACTTCTAAATCGGCATAAACCGGAATTTCCAGTCCGATCGGACCTGCAAAGCCAACCTCGGCATGCGTCAGCTCACGCACCATATACGGCTCGGCAAGCTCCAAATCATCCACACAGCCGACCAAGTTTTTAAGCTTCACTTCATTAATTTCACGATCACCGCGCACCATCGCCGCGATATATTGATCGTCTGCTTTATAAATAATGGTTTTTGCAAATACATATGGCTCTGTACCAAAGAAACCGACTAAATCCTCAATCGTATGTGCATTTGGTGTTTCAAGCTTTTCTAATGCCTGTTCTCCCTCCGGGAATTTCCGTTCGGCCGGAACACAAGCCGCTTTTTCATAGTTTGCTGCATAGCCGCAATCATCACAATAGGCAATGCCATCCTCGCCAACCGGGGATTTTACCATAAATTCCTGCGATCCGCTGCCGCCCATCGCACCGGAATCAGCATCCACAATCGTAAAATCTAAACCTAGGCGTGTAAAAATCCGGCAATATGCGTCGTACATTTTCTGATAGGATTCATCCAAGCCTGCCTGATCACGATCAAAGCTATAAGCATCCTTCATGACAAACTCTCTGCCGCGCATGAGTCCAAAACGCGGACGCGCCTCATCGCGGTATTTTGTCTGAATCTGATAAAGGGTCATCGGATATTCCTTATAGGAACGCACCTCATTTAACACCGTCTGTGTGAAAAGCTCCTCATGGGTCGGTCCTAAGCAAAAATCGCGATCGTTCCGATCCTTTAATTTGAACATGTTGTCTCCGAACACTTCCCATCTTCCGGATGCCTGATATGCCTCAGCCGGCAGCAAGGCCGCCATTAAAAGCTCCTGTGCACCGGCGCGGTCCATTTCCTCCCGTACGATTTTCTCCACCTTTTGGAGCGTCCGGATTCCAAGCGGCAGATAGGAATAAATTCCAGCTGCAAGCTTTCGGATATATCCTGCACGAAGCATCAGCTTGTGGCTCATAATCTCCGCATCCGACGGCACTTCACGCAGCGTCGGTAACAATAGTTTTGATACTCTCATTTCTTTTCTCCTTTGTCTGTTATACAATTTCTGCGCCGCTCTGAATATCCTTAATAGTGGTCAGAGCGGTCAGACTGCCTTCAAACTCTGCGGAAAGAATCATACCGCAGGATTCCAGACCCATTATTTTTCTCGGCTTTAAATTTGCAACAAAAATTACGTTTTTCCCGATCAGCTCCTCCGGCGTGTGAGATTTTGAAATGACGGATAGCATCTGCCTAATTTCACTTCCCACCTCTAAGGTAAAGCGCAAAAGCTTTTCCGATTTCTTCACCTTTTCGCATTCTATCACCTTGCCGACACGCAAATCCAGTTTTTCAAAATCCTCAAATTCAATATAGTCCTTAAAAGGCGCTAATTCAATATTCGGTTCTGCCTCAGCTGCCAATTCTTCCAGCTTCTTTTCCATGTCGATTCTTGCAAACAGCGGAACAGGTGCGGAAACCTTTGTTCCGGGCTTTGTCCTTCCAAACTCTGAAAGGCTTGCAAAGCTTAGATCCTCTGCTGCAATCTGGGATGCGATTTTCTCAGCTGTTTCCGGCATAAAGGAGGACAGGAGAGACGCAATATAGCGGATTGCTTCGGTCAGGTTGTAAAGAACTCCACCCAGACGCGGAAGGGTTTCCTCCGACTTTGCCAAAACCCACGGTGTCGTCTCATCAATATATTTATTCGCCCGATCTACCACTCTCCAGATCTCATCCAAGCTATCTGCAACATGCAGTGTTGCCATCTTCTTCTGTACTGCCGATACAGCGCCCAGACATACAGCTCTCAATTCCTCATCTACCGGCTCAATCAATCCGGGTTCCTGGATCACGCCGTCAAAATACTTGTTTAGCATCGCAACCGTGCGGTTCACCAGATTCCCTAAGGTATTGGCAAGATCGGAATTAAACCGCGTGATAAATGTTTCGTAGGTAATTGTTCCATCCTGTGCAAAGGGCATTTCGTGCAGAGAATAATACCGCACAGCGTCCACGCCAAAATGACGCACTAAATCCTGTGCATAAATCACGTTTCCGCGTGATTTTGACATTTTTTCCTCTCCAACCAGCATCCACGGGTGTCCGAACACCTGCTTTGGCAGCGGCTCACCAAGCGCCATCAGCATGATCGGCCAATAGATAGTGTGAAAGCGCAAAATGTCCTTTCCGATAATATGCACATCACACGGCCAGTACTTTTCATAAAGCTCGCCCTTATGCTCCGGCGAATAGCCAAGCGCTGTGATGTAGTTGGAAAGCGCGTCAATCCACACATAAATGACATGATTCGGATCAAACTCTACCGGGATTCCCCATGAAAAGCTGCTCCGGGAAACGCACAAATCCTGCAATCCCGGCTTTAGGAAATTATTCACCATTTCCTTTTTCCGGGATTCCGGCTGGATGAAATCCGGATGTTCCTCGATATACTGCATCAGCCGATCCTGATACTTGCTCATCTGAAAGAAATATGCTTCTTCCTTTGTCTTTTTTACCTCTCTGCCGCAGTCCGGACATTTTCCGTCTATTAGCTGTGTTTCCGTCCAGAACGATTCACAGGGAGTGCAATACCATCCCTCATACTCACTCTTATAGATGTCGCCCTGATCATAAAGCTTTCTGAAAATTTTCTTCACCGCCTCCACATGATAGTCATCAGTGGTACGGATAAACTTGTCATAGCTAATGTTTAAAAGATCAGCAATTTCACGGATTTCCCCCGCAATCCGGTCAACATAAGCCTGCGGTGCAATTCCTTCTGTCTCTGCAATCTCCTGGATTTTCTGCCCATGCTCATCCGTTCCGGTCAAGAAAAACACATCGTCACCTACATAGCGGTGAAACCGCGCAATCGCGTCGGTCAGAATAATCTCATAAGTGTTTCCGATATGCGGCGTTCTGGATGTATACGCAATCGCAGTCGTGATGTAAAATTTACTCATTCATTTCTCCCTCTCTATTCTTTAAATATATTTTTAATCAGCTGCCACTCCTGTTTTGCGAGACGGACAAGCTGATGAAAAAATCTTATGATCGGATCAAAAACACCCACCTTATATAAGCTGAAAAACAGCATCAGAATCAGCGGTCCGAAAATCATTCCGCCGATGGATAACGTTTTGTAGCCAACATACATCGCCATCAATGTCAGAATTGGGTGCATACCGATGTTGTTGCTGACAATTTTCGGCTCAATCGTCTGCCGGCACAAAACCAAAATCAGATAAATGATTAAAAGTCCAACACCCATCCGCGGAACCCCGTTTAAAAAACTCACTGCCGCCCATGGCCACAGCACAGCGCCGCTCCCGAAAAAGGGCAGCGCATCCAAAACAGCAATTCCGACCGCAATTAAAAGCGCATAATTAACTCCCAAAATCGTCAGTCCGATTAGTAAAATCACCGATGCCACGCACATGATAATTAACTGCGCCTTAACATAGCCGCCCATGTACCGTTTGATTTCATGCTTGATTCTCTCAAGCTTTTCCGTCACTCGTTCTGACAAGAGGCAGTGCATCGCACTTTGTACATCTTTTGCATCTGCCACCATAAAATAAAGTGACAGAATAAAAACAACCAGCGCAATAAACACACTCGGCAAACTCTTGGCAAAATTGCCTGCACGCTCCACAACATAAAGATTGTCAAAAAATTTTGTAATACCTGCAGAAATCTGTGTTCCCATATTGTCGAAAAATTCCTGCACTCCCTGCGGCATAGCAATATATAAATTCGAGAGCTTTTCCGCCGTCTGCTCCCAGGAAAGCTTTGCGCTTTCATAAAGGTATGGAAACTGCTGATAAAGACTTTTGATTTCATCTACTAATTTCCAGATAATTGCCGTCAGAATACCGCCCAATATGCCCACCGTCAGGACAATCACTAAGATTGCACTCACCCGGCGCGGCAGCTTCCACTGTTTTTGCAGCCGATCTGCCAGCGGATTGATCAAGAGCGACACAAAATACCCTAAAATAAAAGGCAGGAAAATTCTGACCAAAAATCCGATGCCGGAGAGCAGCGTGGGCAGAAAAAAGTAAGCCCCAACTACAATAAGCGCTGCCAAAAGGATCAGAACTGCAGTTTTTATGCCATTTTGCTTGAATTTCATAAAATCCCTCTTTTAATCCTCTAAAAAATGTTTCATAAGCTCATGACCCAGCGGAATAAACACTCCGGTTTTTTCTGCATTTTTCTCAGTGTAGGCAAGCTTGGTCTGCTTCGGTTTTTCTGAATCATAAATCAAATACGGAATCGGATCAGAAACGTGTGTTTTTAATGCCACCGGCGTAGGATGATCCGGTAAAACCAGCATTTTATAGCGTTCGCCATCCTCTTTCATCGCTGCTCGGATCGGTGCGATAATTTTTTCGTCAATCCGCTCCACTGCAAGCTTTTTATGGTCAGCATTTCCCTGATGTCCGCATTCGTCCGGTCCTTCCAAATGGACATAGACAAGGTCATAACCGTCCCGGAGTGCGCTAATTGCTGCATTTGCTTTTCCGTCGTAGTTTGTATCATAGTTTCCGTTTGCACCCGGCACATCTATTGATCTCATCCCAGCACAGATTGCAATTCCCTTGATAAGATCCACCGCCGAGATCACAGCGCCCTTCTTATGATAGAGT
>RQCD01000038.1 GCA_008668455.1 Clostridia bacterium | reverse complement strand
CACGACCACGGGGGTGCCGCGCCAGGGACAGCGTACCCAGCCGAAAATTGTGCTCTAACAGCCGAAATGCTTCAGCACTTCCACAGCGGTACCCGACGAGCTGAAAAAGCGACGTCCGGTTGTGATTCATGTGGGAGCGCTAGATCCGGACGAGGCAAGGAGAGTTGTTGATTTTATTGCCTGTACGGTTTATGTCTTGGACGGCAACATGCAAAAGGTTTCGGGAGGAATTTTCCTGGCAACCCCGGCTCAGGTGGACATTATGGGCGAAATTATCAAGGATGGAGACAAGGGTAATTTTGAATGGAGCATGTTTTAAGCAAATTCCAATCATCTGAATCTGATTTTGGGACAGCGTCGTTTGGAATAAAGCGGCGCTGAATTTCTGTACGATTATGAAAAATGATGAAAAAATACTGCTGGCGAAAACGGAGGATCTATCTCGGCTTTCGTCCCGCAGTCATGAGGCAAAATTCTCGGCGTTTCTGGATGAAAGTGAACAGAGCGCGGTGGAAGAAATCATTCACAGACGGCAGGACGGTACTCCTCTTTTTTGGGGCGGCTATCCGGATGCCGGCAGACGTATCTTAGGAATTTTTCCGGACTGGATGGAGCCGGAGAAGGACGCATTTCCAATCCGAATTTTAAAAATTACGAAAAACTTTTCCATGGAGCTTTCACACCGGGACTATCTCGGCACAATTCTTTCGCAGGGGATTCAGCGAAACCGTGTGGGGGACATTTTGGTAACAGAGGATGGGGCATTCGTGTTTTTGGCAGATGGAATGGAAAGAGCGCTTTCTCTTTCCAAGATTGCCGGATGCGGTGTTTCCTCTGAGGTGGTGAGTCTTTCGGAGATCACAATTCCGGAGACAAAGTTCAAGGAATATGCTGCGGTTGCTGCATCGCTGCGGCTGGACGCAGTCGTTGCCGCGGCGCTGAACTGTTCCAGAAAACAGGCGGCTGCACTGATCTCGGCAGAGAAGATTTCGGTAAATCACAAGCTTGCCGTGAACGGATCAAAAACAGCGTCTGCCGGAGATCTTTTATCCATCCGCGGAGTTGGAAGAATTCTGATTGATCAAACTGGAGAAAATACCAGAAGCGGCAGACTGCATTTGGTATTTAAAAAATATATTTAATAAGTTGGGAGCGAGAAAACAATGCTGACACCGATTGACATTCAAAAACAGGACTTTGACGTAAGCTTTCGCGGCTATAATGCTGACGAGGTGGACGATTTTTTAGACATGGTCGGAAAGGATTATGAGAAGCTTTATAAGGATAATATAGAGCTTCGGGATAGGGTGACCAGTCTGAAGGAGGAGGTTTCCAAGTATCAGGAAAAGGAATCTGCTCTGCAAAATGCGCTGATTATTGCCCAGCGTGCCGCAGAGGACACAAAAAAAAGCGCATCCCAGCAGGCGGACACCATCATTAACGATGCACAGAATAAGGCAACCGATATGATCCGTCAGACGAATGACGAGGTATTGCGCAAAAAGAATGAATTAGCAGACATCCATATGGAGATGGACGGCTACCGCGCGCAGATGAAGAGTATCTGTGCACGTATGGTGGAATTATTGGATAAAATGGAATAGTTCCATTTTTCATAGAGAAAAGAAAGGAAAAAGAAGCAAATGTGCAGCAATTGTGAAAAAAAGGATTATACCAAATCGGTCAATTTGCCGCAGTCAGATTTTCCTATGCGTGGAAATCTGCCGCAGAGAGAGCCGGAAATGTTAAAATACTGGGAAGACATGGATTTATACCATCAGCTGGTTGAGAAGAACAAGGGAAAAACTCCGTTTATTCTTCATGACGGTCCTCCGTATGCAAACGGAGATCTGCATATGGGTCATGCACTGAATAAAATCTTGAAGGATATTATCGTCCGTTATAAAACGCTTCATGGCTATTATGCTCCATATGTTCCCGGCTGGGATACACACGGACTGCCGATCGAACAGCAGGCTATCAAAAAGCTTGGCTTAAACCGTCACACAGCTGGTCCGGTAAAATTCCGTGAGGCATGCCGTGAATTTGCACTTTCACAGGTGGAGAATCAAAAGGAGCAGTTCAAGCGTTTAGGTGTATTAGGCGACTGGGAGCATCCGTACCTGACCTTAAAAAATGAATTTGTGGCACGTCAGATTGAGGTATTTGGCGAGATGGCGAAAAAAGGTCTGATTTATAAAGGCTTAAAGCCAGGTTATTGGTGTCCGCATTGTGAAACTGCATTGGCAGAGGCTGAAATTGAATATGCAGAAGACTCAACCAATTCCATTTATGTAAAATTTGCTGTTCGAGACGACCATGGACTGTTTGACGGAATTGAAAATGTATACTTTGTGATCTGGACAACCACCACATGGACCCTTCCAGGTAATATTGCAATCTGCTTAAATCCGGATTTTGAATATTCGCTGGTGAAAGTAGCAAACGGTGAGGTTTATGTTTTGGCAACCGAGCTGATCGAGCATGTGGTGAAAGCGGCAAAAATTGAGGGCGGCTATGAGATTCTCAAGCGGTTCAAGGGCTCTGATTTAGAGCTTCTGACCTGTCAGCATCCGTTTCTCGACCGGGAATCCTTAGTCATTGTCGGCGATCATGTCACACTGGAGGCGGGTACCGGCTGTGTTCATACCGCTCCGGGATTCGGTGCGGAGGACTATATTGTCTGCCGGAACTATCCGCAGCTTGAAATTGTTGTGCCGGTGGATGAGAAGGGATATTTAACCGAGGAGGCAGGCGAGTTTGCAGGACTATTCTATGAGGATTCCAATGCAAAGATTATTACAAGGCTGACCGAAACAAACAATCTGCTGGCAGTTGAGAAGATTATTCACCAATATCCGCATTGCTGGCGGTGTGATCATCCGATCATCTTCCGCGCGGCAGATCAGTGGTTTGCTTCGGTGGATGCGCTGAAGGAGACTGCGGTAAAATCCATTAAGGATGTACAGTGGATTCCTGCATGGGGCGAGGATCGTATCACGGCAATGGTGCTTGATCGCAGCGACTGGTGTATTTCCAGACAGAGAACCTGGGGAGTTCCGATCCCGATTTTCTATTGTGCGGAATGCGGCAAGGAATTAATTAATGAAGATACGATTGCAGCTGTCAGCGAGCTGTTCCGCACAAAAGGTCCGGATCGCTGGTGGGATACCGAGGCGGACGAGATTCTTCCGGAAGGAACGGTTTGCCCCGCATGCGGACACAATCATTTTACAAAAGAAAAGGATATTATGGACGTTTGGTTTGATTCCGGTTCTTCACATGCAGCTGTGTGTGCAGAGCGGGAAGATCTTGTATGGCCGGCGGATGTGTATTTGGAGGGAAATGACCAATACCGCGGCTGGTTTCAGTCCTCTCTCTTAACCAGCGTTGCAACCAAGGGCAGAGCGCCGTATAAAACAGTTATCACCCATGGTATGATCCAGGACGGAGAGGGCAGAAAAATGTCCAAGTCTAAGGGGAATTCGATTTCGCCAAAGGAAATTACCGATAAATTCGGTGCGGATGTTCTGCGTCTTTGGGTGGTTTCAGCTGATTACAGAACCGATATGAGAATGTCGCCGGAGGCATTAAAGCAGCTTTCGGAGGGGTATCGGAAAATCCGGAATACGGCAAGATATATGCTAAGCAACATGAATGATTTCAATCCTGATCAGGATATGGTTGCTTATCAGAATATGACTGAAATTGATCAATGGGCGCTTTTAAAGCTGAACCAGGTGGTAGAAAAGGTGTTGGCAGCATATAACGCTTATGAGTTCCATAGTCTGTATAATGCAATTCTGAATTTCTGTATCGTAGATTTGAGCAATTTTTATCTGGATATTTTGAAAATGCGCCTTTACACAGACCGTCCGGATTCGGCGGCAAGAAGAAGTGCGCAGTCGGCTATGTATCTGATTCTGGATGCGATTGTAAAGCTGTTAGCGCCGGTGCTTGCATTTACAGCAGAGGAAATCTGGAGGTTTATGCCGCATAGAGACGGAGAAAACAAAGATAGTATCATGTTCTCCGAAATGCCGAGTGTATGCCCGGAATATGAAAATGCTGCACTGGAGGAAAAGTGGGATAAGCTGATTGCTGTCCGGGATGATGTCAATAAGGCATTGGAGCTTGCAAGAAACGAAAAGCTGATCGGTAAATCGCTGGATGCTGAGGTGACAGTTTATGCAAAGGGCGAGCTTTTCTCCTTCTTAAAGAATGTGGAGAATGAGCTTTCCGAAATTTTTATTACCTCTGAGGCAGATGTTTCGGACGATGCACCGGAGCATGCATTCTCCGGTGAACAGGTTTCTGTTTCGGTGAAAGCAAGTCCTTATGAAAAATGCGGACGCTGCTGGAAACACTCTAAAACCGTTGGCACGATTGATGGCTTCGATGGTATTTGTGCAGAGTGTGTGGAAAAGGTGAAATAACCGTTTTGCGATAAGAACACTTATGTATTGGGGATATTAAAAAAGAGTGCAGAACGCTCCATACGCGCCCGACGGTGTACTGGCGTACTCCGAGCGGCGCGTTTGGAACGTAGTTCAAGGGCAATCGTCATAGGAGATCCGCAAAAAATGCGGATTTCAACCGAAATAATTTATTTTCAAGATATTTAAGCCCTTGAACGGTCTATGCCTTTTTTAACATCCTCTTTTTTGTATAAAAACAATGACCGTCTTTTTAAAATTTACACATAAAAAAGCCCAGAAAATGGATTACAGTTTATAAAAAAAGCTTGCCTTTTTCGTGAAAATGTAGTATAATATAGTGCATATCCGCAAGGATAGAATATATGAACCGCAGTGATTTGGTTCGTGGAAAGGAAATGGGCAATTATGACAGAGAACAAAGAAATTATTTTGACAAGTGACGGAATGCAGAAATTAAAAGACGAATTGGAATATTTAAAGACGGTCAAACGAAAAGAAGTATCAGAGAAGATTAAACAGGCATTGTCGTTTGGTGATTTGTCCGAAAATTCCGAATATGACGAGGCAAAGAATGAGCAGGCGGAGGTAGAATCCCGCGTGAATCAGATTGAACATATGTTAAAATTTGCAAGAGTTTTAAGTGAGCAAGAAATTATTAATGACGAGGTTGGTCTTGGTTCAAAGGTGACCCTGTGGGATACCGAGTTTGAGGAGGAGGTTACCTATTCGATTGTTGGTACAACCGAGGCAGACCCGATAAATAATATGCTTTCTCAGGAATCTCCGGTTGGTGCAGCGCTCATGCGGCATAAGGTGGGAGATGTTGTGGAAGTGAATACACCCGGAGGCATTGCAGAATTTAAAATTTTATCCATCGCAAGATAGCATATTAAAAATCACTTGCAGCATATATTGTCTGTGAGTGATTTTTTTTTGTTGGGGGGGATTTTTGTGCGGGATGCAATTTTGATTGCCGGTGTCTATATTGCTGCTGTGATCGGAGCGGGGTTTGCTTCGGGAAGTGAAATTGTGCATTATTTTTTGCCGTTCGGTTATGCAGGCATTTTTGGCATTCTGTTTGCTTGTATTCTGTTCGGAACTATGGCAGAGCGGCTTTTGTATGACGCACGGGACGCAGAGTCCTTTAGCGCATGCCTTGAAAAGAGCATGCCGCACATTGCGGCGGTTGGAATAGAAAAGCTTTCTTTATTCTTTATGGCAGTTCTGTATGTGTCAATGCTTTCCGGGGGCAGTGAGATTCTCCGGGAGCTGACCGGATGTGAAAAGGGAAGACTGGCGCTTCTATTATGTATTTTGTCAGCGATTGTCTTTTTCTTTGATCTGCGCGGCTTTGTGGCGGTGAATAACCTGCTTGCTGTGGTGATGATTACTGGTATTCTGTCGGTCTGTATTTATCTTTTAAACGGTCAGACAAAGCACACTGCCGCACTTTGGCATGCGTTATCGTCCGGGGGAAATTATGCAAGCTATAATATATTAACTGCCGGGGCAGTTGTCGTTTCATTAGGACGCGGAAAAAAGCTTCCAAGGGGTGTCTGCGGTGTGATTTCGGGTGGAATGTTCTTTTTGATGTTAACGCTTTTGTGGCTTGTTCTGCGGTGTGCTGACGAGGGGGTGCTGACCAGTCAGCTTCCAATGATCTTTCTTTGCCTGTAAAAGTGAGGAATTTTATATGCCCTTTATGCGGCAGTGCTTCTTTCTGCAATGCTGACGACCGCCTTTTGTAACGGTTTCTGTGTGTTGGATCAGATGACCTTGCCGCGGCCGGTATGCATTCTGCTTTTGGTGAGCTTTGGATATTTGTTTTCCGGACTGGCGTTTTCTTTTTTAGTGGATCGGGTTTACCGTGCCGCTGGTTTTTTAGGATTCCTTTTTCTCTTATGTGTCCTGATTCATCCTGTTAAAAAAACAAAAAAAAGCGAAAAATGAAGAAAATAAAAGAT
>RQCD01000146.1 GCA_008668455.1 Clostridia bacterium | reverse complement strand
GCGGGTGATTCCGGGGATGGAATATGATCTGACCGGGTTTTCCCGGGACGAGCGTTTGCGGTGGGAGGATCGGATAGAGGTGTAAATGGCAGATAGGGGGTGTGTAGTCATGCTACCGTCTCCGTACAATTCGACAGAGGAGATCGTCAGCGCGGCAAATGCAGTGGTGCGGATTTTAAAAACTGTTTCCAAAAAGGCAAAACATTCAAATGCTTTGCCGCCGATTCCGGAGACAGTGCTGTCCCCAAGAGAAGCCTTTGAAAAGAGCGGTATCTGGATGGACTGGGAGCAGGCGATTGGAAGAATCAGCAAAAATACTGTTGTGATCTATCCGCCCGGAACACCGGTAATCGTTTTGGGGGAGAGAATCAGCCGAGAAAGCATTTCAGCAATTCAGCGCGCGGAGCATGACGGCGCGGAGGTAACCGGAATCCGGAAAAACCAATTTTATGTAGTTGAGGAATCGTGATGGACGAAATTTTAGAACTGACCGGAACAGTGGTTTCGGTGATCTATACAAATGAAGAAAACGGCTACACCGTCTGCGATATTGAAAGTGCGGCAGAGGGCTATTTTACTGCGGTCGGTTATCTTCCGTATATTATGGGCGGCGAGCATGTCCGTCTGACCGGAACGTGGGTCACCCATCCGGATTATGGCGAACAGTTTAAGGTTTCGTGCTATGAAATGATTTTGCCGGAGGATGAGGAGGCGATCCTGCAATATCTGTCCACTGGGATTGTAAAGGGTGTCCGGGAGACAACCGCAAAAAAATTAGTGGATCATTTCGGACGCGATGTGCTGAATATCATGCTGAATGAGCCTGCACGTCTTGCCGAAATCAAGGGCATCACCCAAAAGAAAGCGCTTGCCATTGGAGAAGCGTTTTTTAAAATTCAGTCTATGCAGGGGATTGTGATGTTTTTGCAGCAGTACGGCGTCTCGGCAAAGCTTGCCCTAAAGGTACACCGGGTTTTAGGAGCAGAGGCGCTGGATAAAGTGAAGCAGAATCCGTATATTCTTTCTGCCTGTGTGGATGGGATCAGCTTTAAGACGGCAGATAATATTGCATTTGTGCGAGGTGTTGCAAAAAACAGTCCGGAACGGATACATGCAGGACTTTTATATATGTTAAAATCTGCGGCATATACCGCCGGACATACCTATCTTCCGAAAACACTTTTGATTGAGCATGCGGCGCATGCCCTGGAGATTACCGAACAGGAAGCAGAAAACGGAATCACTGCGCTTTCCTTAGAGCGCGAAATGTATATTGATACGATCCGGGGAATGTCGGTTTGCTATCTTTCTGCCTTTATCTCAGCGGAGCAGTATATTGCCCGGCGGCTTGCGTCCTTGAGTTTAGTGGAGCAAAAGCCTTTTATGAGTGAGGAGGCGCTTTCCGGTCTGGTGGAGGAGATCGCGGCAGCAGAGGAAATCACGCTTGCGCCGGAGCAAATGATCGCAGTGCAGACGGCAGTGACCGAAAGCTGCATGGTGATTACAGGCGGACCGGGAACGGGAAAAACCACCACAATTAATGCGATTATAAAGGTGATGCAGGAATTAAAGCTTTCTGTGGCATTGGCAGCGCCCACCGGACGTGCGGCAAAGAGAATGAGCGAGGTAACCGGACTGGAAGCAAAAACAATCCACCGCCTTTTAGGAGTGCAGCCGGATGGTGAGGATTCGCAGACCTTTAGCTTTAACGAGGAAAATCCTCTAAAGGCAGACGTGCTGATTCTGGATGAGATGAGCATGGTGGATGTGCCGCTCATGCATGCATTCCTGCGCGCGGTCAAGCGCGGTGCAAGAGTGATTTTAGCAGGTGATGCTGATCAGCTTCCCTCTGTGGGACCGGGGAACGTATTAAGAGATATGATTTCTTCGGAAATGATCCCGGTGATCCGGCTGGAACAGATTTTCCGTCAGGCACAGGAAAGCCTGATCGTTACAAACGCACACCGTATTAACCGCGGAGATATGCCCGAGCTATGGGAAAAAAACAAGGATTTCTTTTTTCTCCGCAGAAATGGCGCGGAGGAGGCGGCAAAGGAGATTGTGAACTTATATAAATACCGTCTGCCGAAAAGCTATCAGATTGATGCTGTGTCAGAAATTCAGGTGCTTTCCCCCTCCAAAAAGGGAAAAGCAGGTGTGCAGTCCCTAAATCAGGTTCTGCAGCAGGAAATGAATCCGCCGGCATTTCAGAAAACCGAGTATGTGCGCGGAAAAATGATTTTTCGTGAACGCGACAAGGTGATGCAGATTAAAAATAACTATGATTTGTCCTGGAAAAAGGATAACGGCGAGCAGGGGAGCGGTATTTTTAACGGTGATATGGGTATGATTCAAAGCATTTCGACCAAGGATAAAGAAATGATCATCCGCTTTGACGACCGTACTGTCAGCTATCCGTTTTCCTCGTTGGAGGAGCTGGATCTGGCATATGCCGTCACTGTGCATAAAAGCCAGGGAAGTGAATTCCCGATTGTGCTGCTGCCGGTCTGTCGGTTTGCTCCGATGCTGATGATGAAAAATTTATTGTATACGGCGGTCACGCGGGCAAAAAAGATGGTTATCTTAGTCGGATCAGAGCAGGCAGTGGAGCAGATGGTGAAAAGCGGAGACGGTCAGGCTCGGTATACCGGACTCAGCGATAAGCTGATTCAGATAAAAGGTATGCTGGAATCAGACGAGATGACGGTATTTTGATAAAATCAACAAAAAACAAACAAAAAAATTGTAGAAGATTGATAGTTATTTCGTTGACAATTTTATGTATCTATGATATTATATTTAAAATAAAAACAAATGTCCGCACGAGACGTACAAAGGAGGTTGGAAGCTTGTATGAAAACGTCCTATATATTGGTGGATGCAAAGGCAGCGCCGGAGGTTCTGTTTAAGACGGTGGAGGCAAAACGGCTGTTAGCCGGCAGAAAGCATAAGACGATCAACGAAGTCTTGGAGGAGGTACAGATCAGCCGGAGTGCATTTTATAAATACCGGGATCATGTCTTTTCTTATCGGGACGACGGGTATGATAAAATGCTGACGCTGTCTTTTGTTTTAGAGGATCAGCCGGGGGTTTTGTCCGAGGTGCTGACGGTGCTGTCCAAAGCGCAGGTCAATGTGCTGACGATTAATCAGAATATTCCGATCAACGGTGTAGCTCATGTTACCATGTCGGTTTCAATTGATGCACTCACATCGGATGTCGGAACGCTCCTGTCTGAGCTGGAGTCCACCAGAGGGGTGAATCGGGCAGAGGTTTTGGCAATGAAATAACAAAGAAAAGGAGAATTTTATGCAAAAAGCGGCAATTATGGGCTTTGGCACAGTTGGAGCCGGTGTCCGGGATATTTTACGGAAACCTTTTATTCAACAAAAGAGCCAATTGGAAATAAAATATATATTAGACATCCGGGATTTTCCGGATGATCCGGATCATGCACTTTTGACAAAGGATTTTTCGGATATTTTAAACGATCCGGAGGTGACGGTGATTGCAGAAGCAATGGGCGGACTCCATCCGGCATATGAATTTACAAAGGATCTGCTCTTAGCCGGAAAAAGCGTGGTTACTTCCAATAAGGAGCTTGTGGCAACCTACGGTACAGAGCTTTTGGAAATAGCAGAAAGAAAAAATGTCAGCTATCTGTTCGAAGCAAGCGTTGGCGGCGGTATTCCGATTATCCGTCCGATGACAACCTGTCTTGCGGCAAACCGGATTGAACGGATTGCCGGGATTTTAAACGGAACGACAAACTATATTTTAACTGAAATGTTCCAAAAAGGGAAAACCTTTGAGGAAGCTTTAAAAGACGCACAAAAGAAAGGCTATGCGGAGCGGAATCCGGCGGCAGATGTGGAAGGGCATGACGCCTGTAGGAAGATAGCAATTTTAGCGTCGCTTGCCTGGGGAAAATTCGTGAATTATAAGGATATCCCAACAGAGGGGATCTGCGATATTACCTCCGAGGATGTCCGCTATGCGGAAAAGCTTGATTGTGTGATCAAGCTGATCGGTTTTGCAGAATGTGATGAGGAGGAATGTGTTTCTGCCCGGGTTTGCCCGATGCTGATTCCGAAAGCCTCGCCAATTGCATCCGTGAACGATGTATTTAATGCCATCATGGTCACAGGGGATTCCTTAGGAGACGCAATGTTCTACGGACGCGGCGCAGGCAAGCTGCCGACTGCAAGTGCGGTTGTTGCCGATATGCTGGACTGTGCACGGCATGAGGGAGAAAAACGTCATCCGATTCGCTGGAAAACGTCTGAGACGCCGTTTATAAAGCAGCCGGGGGAATCCAAAGCGCGCATGCTTGTCCGGACGGTAGCATCCGCAGAGGATGTTTTGGAAGTTTTCCCGGATGCGGAAATGATCGCACCGCTTTGTGAGCAGGAAACCGCATTTTTAACCCCCACCGAATCAGAACGTGAACTGGCGGAAAAGTTAGAAAGGATCGGCGATGTTAAAACAGCGCTTCGCCTGATGCCCTATCATGGTTGAGGTATATGTTCCGGCAACCAGCGCGAACATGGGCGCCGGATTTGACACAATGGGAATTGCCCTCCATCTGTACAACCGGATTCAGGTGGAAGCAAAAGCGCATGGGTTAAAAATTATTAACAGGCATAGCAGGGAGTATCTTCCGAGAAACGAAAACAATCTGATCTATCAGTCGGTGAGGCGTGCATTTGAGGAAACAAATACACCGCTTCCGGGACTTAGGATTGTGCAGAATAGCAGAATTCCGGTCACACGCGGTCTGGGGAGCAGCAGCGCCTGTATTGTCGGCGGACTGATTGCCGGCAACATTCTTTCAGGGAGCAAGCTTTCCCGGCAAAGGCTGTTTCAGATTGCAGCTGAAATAGAGGGACACCCGGACAATGTCGCACCGGCATTTTTCGGAGGCTTTTGCATTGCCGGGTGTGAAAACGGGGATTATTTTTGTAAAAGCATGAAAATCACGCCGAAATACCGGTATGCTTTAATGATTCCGGAATATTTTGTGGCAACGAAAAAGGCACGGCAGGTTCTTCCGGAGACGGTATCCTTGAAAGACGCATCATTTAACGTTTCGCGTGCGGCGCTCTTTACAGCAGGTCTTTTAGAGGGAGATTCCAAAATTTTGCGCATGGGTGCAGAGGATCGGCTGCATCAGCCCTACCGGAAAAATGCGGTAGAAGGGATGCAGGAGATTTTTGATAAAAGCTATCAGCTGGGCGCTTTAGCAACATTTTTAAGCGGATCGGGACCAACTATCCTGGCTGTTTTAGAAGAAAATTTCCTCGGGTTTCAAAGGGATATGCAGGAGTATTTTAAAACGCATTTTCCAAACTGGAAATGCCGGGTGACTGAAATTAATAATGTGGGTGCATTTGCAAGGATTCGAGGGTGACAATCCCTCGGACGGCTTGTCAGACTCTCATATAAGTGAAATTGAATCAGAAGGAGTATGAATATGGGATTAATTGTTCAAAAGTATGGCGGTACGTCTGTTCGGGATGCGGAGCGTGTCATGAACGTGGCGAATCGGGTTGCAGAAGCGTATGATGCCGGGAACAACGTTGTGGTTGTGGTATCGGCACAGGGCGACACAACGGATGACTTAATTGAAAAGGCAAGAGAAATCAATGAAAAGCCCTCTAAGCGCGAGATGGATATGCTCTTATCAACCGGAGAGCAAATATCGATTTCCCTCTTGGCAATGGCGATTGAAAAGCTGGGAAAACCGGTCATTTCGCTGACTGGCTGGCAGGTCGGCATGCAGACCGATACCAACTATAGTGCGGCGAGAATCAACAAAATCAATGCCGAACGGATTGAAAATGAGCTTGACCGCCGGAGAATTGTGATTGTAGCGGGCTTTCAGGGGATTAATAAATATGATGATATCACCACTCTCGGACGCGGCGGCTCGGACACCTCCGCAGTGGCATTAGCTGCGGCGCTCGGCGCAGATGTCTGCGAAATCTACACGGATGTCGACGGTGTATATACTGCCGATCCGCGTTTTGTTCCGAACGCATATAAGCTGGACGATATTTCCTATGATGAAATGCTGGAATTAGCGTCCTTGGGTGCAAATGTTTTGCACAACCGTTCGGTGGAGATGGCAAAAAAATATCATGTAAAATTAGCGGTAAAATCAAGCTTAACCAGAGCAGAAGGAACATATGTTAAGGAGGTAGACCAAGTGGAAAAGATGCTTGTCAGGGGAGTAACCAGAGATAATGATTGTGCGAGAATTGCACTGTGCGGTGTGGAGGATACGCCGGGAAAAGCGTTTCAGATTTTTTCTATGCTTTCAAAAAAAGGAATTTCGGTGGATCTGATCATTCAGTCGATCGGAGACGGCGAAACGAAAGATATCAGCTTTACTGTCCGGGAGGACGATTTAGAGCCTGCATTGACAGTTTTAAAGGAAAACAAGGATTCGGTCAATGCGAAAAAGGTTGTCTGGACAAAGGATGTTTCAAAGGTTTCCATTGTCGGAACTGGCATGGGGAATAATGCAGGTGTGGCAACGACCATGTTTGCAGCG
>RQCD01000169.1 GCA_008668455.1 Clostridia bacterium | reverse complement strand
TGGGTGTTCTGTGTGGAGCAGGGGTCACCATGCTGGCACAGCAGATGTTTACCGCTTATGTGCCGGAAGGAGAGGTTTCAGTCTCTTCGTTCTTGTCTTTTGGGCTTGGCGGGGTTGTCCTCTTGTTATGTCTGCCGTTGGTGTCCAAAAGCAGCCATGAGGAGATAAAGCGCTTGCCAAAAGAGCTTTGGGGATATGGTATTGCGCTTTCCTTAGCTGTTTTTGCCATCAACCAGTTTGCTACCTTAGCCACTGCAATCGTTCCGCCGGTGATCCTCTTTACTGTGATTAACAGCGGTGCAACCATTATTGCCGCCGTTGTGGGGAGAGTCTGCTTTGGAGAGCAGCTGACGCAGCAGAGTGTTTGCGGTATTATACTTGGCATTGGTTCTATGGTGATGATTAAGATATTTGATTAATCTGCATTGACTTTTTCTGTGATTTGGTATACAATAATAGTATCACACAGGAAAGGAAGAAAATGCAATATGCCAAAGAGAGAGGACATTCAGAAAATACTGATTATCGGTTCAGGACCGATCAGAATCGGACAGGCATGTGAATTTGACTATTCAGGCACACAAGCATGCAAAGCATTAAAAAAATTAGGGTATGAGATCGTTCTGGTCAATTCTAACCCGGCAACCATTATGACCGACCCGGAGACAGCGGACATAACCTATATTGAACCGCTCAACAAGGAACGCCTGGAGCAGATCATTGCAAAGGAACGTCCGGACGCGCTGCTCCCGAACTTAGGAGGACAGTCCGGCTTAAATCTTTGCTCGGAGCTTTCTGAGGCTGGCATATTAAAAAAATATAATGTAGAGGTGATCGGCGTTCAGGTAGATGCCATTGAGCGCGGAGAGGATCGCGTGGCATTTAAAAATGCAATGGCAGAGCTGGGCATTGAGATGCCGAGAAGTAACGTTGCCTACAGTGTGGACGAGGCAGTCCGTATTGCCGGAAAGCTGGGTTATCCGGTGGTCATCCGCCCGGCATACACCATGGGCGGCGCAGGTGGCGGTTTAGTTTATAACGTGGAAGAATTAAGAACCGTTGTTTCGCGCGGCTTGCAGGCAAGCCTGGTGGGACAGGTTTTGGTTGAGGAATCAATCTTAGGCTGGGAAGAATTAGAGCTTGAAGTTGTCCGCGATGCTGAAAATAATATGATCACTGTTTGCTTTATCGAAAATATTGATCCTTTGGGCGTACATACCGGCGATTCTTTTTGTGCCGCTCCGATGCTGACCGTTTCGGAGGAGCTGCAAAAGCGTTTGCAGGATTATGCATACCGGATTGTGGAAAGTATTGAGGTGATCGGCGGAACGAATGTGCAGTTCGCGCACGATCCGGAAACCGACCGCGTAGTCGTGATTGAGATTAACCCCAGAACCTCGCGTTCCTCCGCGCTTGCATCCAAAGCAACCGGATTCCCGATCGCTTTGGTTTCCGCAATGCTTGCAGCCGGTTTGACGCTAAAGGATCTCCCTTGCGGAAAATACGGAACACTGGATCGCTATGTGCCGGACGGCGACTATGTTGTAATCAAGTTTGCGCGCTGGGCGTTTGAAAAATTCCGCGGCGTCCGGGACGAGCTTGGAACGCAGATGAAGGCTGTCGGCGAGGTCATGAGCATTGGAAAAACCTACAAGGAAGCATTTCAAAAAGCAATCCGAAGCTTAGAAAACGGCAGAATGGGATTAGGGTTTGTTAAGAATTTCTATGAAGCATCTAAGGAGGAGCTGCTCCGGATGCTTGCGACTCCAAGCAGCGAGCGGCATTTCCAGATGTATGCGGCGCTGAAAAAAGGAGCGAGTGCAGAAGAAATTCATGAGATCACCAAGGTAAAGACCTGGTTTATTGAACAGATGCAGGAGTTGGCTGAGGAGGAAAACCGCCTGCAAAAATATAACGGCAGAATCCCCTCTGACGCTGTGATGAGAAAAGCAAAGGAGGATGGTTTTTCCGACGCGTATTTAGCAAGGCTTTTTCATCTTTCGGAGGAGGAAGTGCGCGAAGCAAGAATCGATATGGGGATCACGCAAGGCTGGGAGGCGGTGCATGTCAGCGGAACGGAGCATGAGGCTTACTATTATTCCACCTATCACAATCAGGAGCTTCCGCCGGTTTCCGACCGGAAAAAGGTGATGATCTTAGGCGGCGGTCCAAACCGGATCGGACAGGGAATTGAGTTTGACTATTGCTGTGTTCATGCGGCTTTTGCACTCAGGAAAATGGGATATGAAACCATTATTGTCAACTGCAATCCGGAAACAGTTTCCACTGATTATGACACCTCGGATAAGCTCTATTTTGAGCCGCTGACGGTGGAGGATGTTTTGAGCATTTACCGTGCGGAAAACCCGATTGGTGTGATTGCGCAGTTCGGTGGTCAGACGCCTTTGAATATTGCAAGAACGCTTTCAGAAAACGGCGTCCGGATTTTAGGAACCTCGCCGGATGTGATTGACTTTGCAGAGGATCGGGATTTGTTCCGGAACAAGATGGAGGAAATGGGAATCCCAATGCCGGAATCCGGGATGGCAGTAGATGTTGAGGAGGCGCTCGCAGTTGCGGACGGAATCGGCTATCCGCTGATGGTTCGCCCGTCCTATGTGCTGGGCGGACGCGGTATGATGGTGGTAAAAAATGAGTTGGAATTAGAGGAATATATGCGCGGTGCAGAGGGCGTTACCAAAGACCGTCCGATTCTGATTGACCGGTTTTTGAATCATGCGATGGAATGTGAGGCAGACGCAATCTGCGACGGAGAGCATGCCTTTGTTCCGGCTGTGATGGAGCATATTGAGCCTGCCGGAGTACATTCCGGAGATTCGGCTTGTATCTTGCCGTCGAAAAATATTTCGGAGAAAAATGTTGCTCTGATTTGTGAATATACCAAACGGATTGCCGAGGAATTGGGTGTTTGCGGCTTAATGAACATTCAGTATGCGATTGAAAAGGACGTGGTTTATGTCTTAGAGGCAAATCCGCGTGCATCCAGAACTGTTCCGCTGGTTTCCAAGGTGTGCGATGTGAATATGGTACAGATCGCAACCCGCGTGGTGATGGGTGATCTTGAGCCGGGTGCGCTTTCTGAAATGAAACAGCCGCAGATTCCTTATTATGGCGTGAAAGAGGCGGTATTCCCATGGAATATGTTCCCGGAATGCGATCCGGTATTAGGACCGGAAATGCGTTCCACCGGCGAGGTGCTGGGATTGGCAGAAACGGTCGGCGAGGCGTTCTATAAGGCACAGGAGGGAGCAGGAGGCAGTCTGCCGTTATCCGGAAATGTCTTTATCAGTGTCACTCATAACGACCGCAAGGAAACCGTACCGATTGCACAAACCTTTGTGGATGCAGGGTTTACTATCTATGCAACGCGCGGCACCTGCCGGACATTAGACGAGGCAGGAATCCCGGCATACTATGCAAAAAAACTGCACGAGGGACGTCCGAATATTTTGGACGAGATTACCAACGGAAAAATTCAGCTGATTTATAACACCCCGGAGGGTAAATCAATTGAGGGCGAGGACGACAGCTATATCCGGAACGCGGCAATTAACAACCGGAATCCCTAGCAGACAACACCGTCCGCAGCAGCAGCGGCGGCAAGCGGCTTAAAGCAAGTACTTTCCAATTGAGCTTCCGAGGTGAAGTCTCTGCAATAGAGACACCGGGAGATTCAGAAATGAAAAAGCTTTAGAACAGGCTTGCCTGCAAGCCGCGCGAAACAACGGTTCTTAATTCTTCCACGTTATAAACTAACCCGCCACCTGCGCCGCCCATGG
>RQCD01000099.1 GCA_008668455.1 Clostridia bacterium | reverse complement strand
CAGGGTGTGGTCGGCTTAGAGGGAATTGACACACGAGCGCTTACGAAGATTTTAAGAAACCACGGTGTGATGCGCGGAATCATTACCGCAGAGGAGCTTTCGGAGAAAGAAATCCGCGAGAAAATCTGCGCACTTGACAACAAGGATGTCATTTTAAGAACCACCACCAAGGAAGCCTACCAGATGAACCGCAAGGGTACGCGCCATGTTGCCTTTATCGATATGGGCGCAAAGGAGGGAATCCTAAGAAGCTTAGAGGAGCGCAACTGCCGGATTTCAGTATTCCCGGCAACGGTTGGCGCAGAGGAAATTTTAAGCATTCAGCCGGATTTAGTCTTTTTGTCAAACGGTCCGGGCGACCCGGAGGATGCCCCGGGAACGGTGGATACAGTCAAGGCTTTGATCGGAAAAGCTCCTGTCTGCGGAATCTGCATGGGACATCAGATTATCGGACTTGCTCTGGGTGCGAAAACAAAAAAATTAAAATTCGGACACCACGGCGGCAATCAGCCGGTTTTGGATCATGCTACGGGAAAGGTCTTTATCACCTCGCAGAACCATAACTATATTGTATCCGATCTGCCGGATGAGGTGGAGGAAACGTTTGTGAATGTCAACGACAAAACCTGTGAGGGAATTGCGCATAAAACGCTGCCGGTTTCGAGCGTGCAGTTCCACCCGGAGGCATGCCCGGGACCCTTGGATACCGGGTTTATCTTTGATCGGTTTTTAAGCTTGTGTGAGAAATAGGAGGGACAAAAATGCCATTAGATACATCCGTCAAAAAAGTTTTAGTCATCGGCTCCGGTCCGATTGTCATTGGTCAGGCGGCGGAATTTGATTATTCCGGAACGCAAGCCTGCCAGGCAATCCGGGAGGAGGGCATTGAGGTAATCCTGGTCAATTCCAACCCGGCAACCATTATGACCGACCGCGGCATGGCAACCAGAACCTATATTGAGCCGCTGACAATTGAATATTTAGAAAAAATAATTGAAAAGGAACGCCCGGACAGCATCATTGCCGGCATGGGCGGTCAAACCGGTCTGAATATGACCTGTGAGCTTTACGACCGGGGGATTCTGAATCGGTACAATATCAAGGTGATCGGAACATCCATTGCGTCCATTAAAGAGGGCGAGGATCGGGAAAGCTTTAAGGAATTAATGCAGAGAACCAATCAGCCGATTGCACCGAGTGAAATAGTGACGGATGTGGAGTCCGGTATTGCTTTTGCAAAATCCATCGGCTATCCGGTGATTGTGCGCCCGGCATACACGCTTGGAGGAACAGGCGGCGGTATTGCCGAGGATGAGGCACAGTTAGTGGAAATTCTTTCCCAGGGACTGCACTTAAGCCGTGTGGGTCAGGTGCTGTTGGAAAAATCCATTAAGGGCTGGAAAGAAATTGAATTTGAAGTCATCCGGGATGCAAAGGGTAGCTGTATCACAGTGTGCAGTATGGAAAATATCGATCCGGTCGGGGTACATACCGGAGATTCAATTGTGGTTGCCCCGGCGCTGACCTTAGCGGATAAGGAATATCAAATGCTTCGGAAAGCGGCAATTGACATTATTAATTCGATTGAAATCAAGGGCGGCTGCAATGTGCAGTTTGCGTTGAATCCGGATAGCTTTGAGTATGCAGTTATTGAGATAAATCCGCGTGTGAGCCGTTCCTCGGCATTGGCATCCAAAGCTACCGGTTATCCGATCGCCCGGATCAGCGCAAAAATTGCTTTGGGGTACTCCTTAGATGAGATTGTAAACGCAGTTACCGGAAAAACCTATGCCTGTTTTGAGCCGGCGCTTGACTACGTGGTAACAAAAATTCCGAAATGGCCGTTCGATAAATTTTTTGGCGCAAAGCGCAGCCTGGGGACTAAAATGATGGCAACCGGCGAGGTGATGGCGATTGGAAACAGCCTGGAGGCATCACTTTTAAAGGGAGTACGCTCGCTTGAAATCGGACAGTATAACTTAGAACGCGAAAGCTCGAAAAACCGCACCAGTATGGAACTGCGTGAACGTGTGATTGTGCCGGATGATGAGCGTTTGTTTGACTTGGCAGAGCTGATTCGCCGGAATTACCGGTTAGAGAAAATTTCTGAGCTGACCGGCATGGATATGTTCTTCTTAGAGAAAATCAAAAATATTGTAGACGCAGAAGAAGCCTTAAAGGAAATTCCGCTTTCGGAAATTACAGAGGAGCAGATGCGCCGCTATAAAAAGATGGGATTTTCGGATAAGGGCATGGCGCTTTTGATGGGCTGTGATGCGGATGAGATTTTAGAAAAGCGTAAAGCATGGGGGATTCTGCCTGTTTATAAAATGGTCGATACCTGTGCCGGAGAGTTCGAGGCGGTTTCTCCTTATTATTATTCCACCTACGATCAGGAAAATGAAGCAGCGCCGTCAGACCGGAAAAAGGTGATTGTGATTGGTTCCGGACCAATCCGGATCGGACAGGGAATCGAGTTTGACTATTGCAGCGTGCATAGCGTATTTTCCTTAAAGCAGGCAGGCATTGAAACAATTATTGTAAATAATAACCCGGAAACGGTCAGCACCGATTTTGACACTTCGGACAAGCTCTATTTTGAACCGCTGACCGAGGAGGATGTTTATAAT
>RQCD01000022.1 GCA_008668455.1 Clostridia bacterium | reverse complement strand
CGAGACTTTCCGGCGCAGGAGCAGGTAGGAATGCGAGAAATGTTCTCCAAATAACAGCCTAATTACTGTGATCACATTCTGAGAGTATGTGGAATTGTCCGCTATACCGCTGTTCCGGACAGCAAAGCCGCCTGTGCCGGCGTTTCCGAAGGAAAGTGTAATCGCGTCAAAGAGCGGCATTTTTCCGAGCAGCAGGAAGATTATTTCCAAAAGAGTCATCATAGTGTAGATTTCATAGAGGATTTTTGCGCTGGAACGAATTTTCGGAACCAACTTGCTGATCGACGGTCCGGGACTCTCTGCTTTAATCAGATAGAGGTTGCCGCCGCCGGAAAGCGGAAGAATTGCCACTAAAAAGACCAATACACCCATACCACCGATCCAATGGGTGAAGCTTCGCCAAAGCAGTATGCTTTTCGGCAGCGCCTCTACATCCGTTAAAATCGATGCACCGGTGGTAGAAAAGCCGGACACGGTTTCAAAAAACGCGTCAGCAAAGCGAGGAATTACACCGGAGAGAATAAAAGGCAGACAGCCGAATATACTCATCACAATCCAACTCAGCGCCACAATCACAAACCCCTCCTTGGCATAGATGGATTTATTTTTGGGATGGCGGAGTGTTAAGAGTATGCCGGCAAGCAGGCAGACAGCGATGCAGGCTGCAAACACCATAGCGCTCGGCTCCTGATAGATCACCGCACATACAAGCGGCAACAGCATGCAGACGGCTTCAAAGTTCAAAACCCAGCCTAAGGTATGCAAAACAATTTTATAATTCATCTGATTTACTTCTTTCTTAAAATATCATCAAAATCCTGCGCTCCGGTATTGGTTGTTATCACAATGACGGTATCACCCGGCAGAATCACGTCTTTTCCGCGCGGTGTGAGAATGGTACCGTCCCGGTTAATACAGGCAATCAGAACGTTTTCCTTTAACGGCAGCTCCTCAATGGCAGTGTTGGCAACGGGAGAACCCTCCTGAATATGAAATTCCAGAGCCTCTGCCTTTCCGTCTAAAATTACATGCATCGTTTCAATTTCACTTCCATAGGAATTTTTCTTGGCGCGCACAAATTTTACGATATGCTCCGCGGTAATATTTTTTGGATAAATAATCGTGTCTAATCCTAAATTGCTGACCACATCATCATAAGCAATCCGGTTTACCTTGGTAATTTGCTTTCCGTTCATCTGACTTTTTGCAAAGAGGGAAAGAAGAATGTTTTCCTCGTCAATATTAGTCAGGGCAACAAAGGACTCCGCATATTCGATTCCTTCCTCTAAAAGCACTCTGGTTTCCGAACCGTCGGCGTTAATGATGGTTGCTTTCGGTAGAAGCTGACAAAGTGCATCGCAGCGTTTTTCATCCTGCTCAATGATTTTTACATGAATTCCTGTTTGCAAAAGCTTTTTTGCAAGATAATAGCCGGTAGCGCCGCCGCCGACAATGATGGTGTCCTTCACGCGGTTGGTTTTGATGCCGATTTTTTTAAAAAAGTATGCGGCATTCTGCGGTGCGGCAACAATACTGATTAAGTCGCCGCTTTTTAAAATAAAATTACCGCCCGGAATAAAGGCGTCCTCTCCGCGCTCCACGCCACAGACTAAAACGTCGCAGTTGAGCTTGACGCTAAGATCGGCAATTGCCATATTATCCAAAACAGATTCCTGCGGAATCCGGAATTTTAAAATTTCCACACGTCCTTTTGCAAAGGTGTCAATCTGAATCGCAGTCGGGAAGCGAAGCACTCTTGCGATCTCATCGGCGGCTGTCTCCTCTGGATTAATAATCATAGCAAGTCCTAAATCGTCCTTTACCAGGTCGATTTCCCTGCTGTATTCCGGTTTGCGTACCCGGGCAATTGTCTGGCAGTTTCCTGCTTTTTTTGCAATCAGACAGGTTAAGAGGTTCAATTCGTCTGAACCGGTGACTGCAATCAGAATATCTGCATTTTCAATTCCCGCCTCGGTGAGCGTTTCAAGGCTTGCACCGCTTCCCACAACTCCCATCACGTCGTACTGATTGATGGTGTCCTGCACCACCTGGTAACGCGGATCAATGACGGTAATATTCTGACCGTCCTCGTGGTTCAGCTGTTCTGCGAGCTTCTGCCCAACCTTGCCGCAGCCGGCAATAATAATATTCATAGCTTGTTCCTTTCCCGTTTATATATAGAATCGAACTCATTATAAGCTTTTTTTTGCGCTTTGTCAATAGAATTTGGAAAAATTTTAATCCTGGTTCAGCTTTTCACGGGCAAGGGAGGCGAGATCTTTATGATTATAGGAGTCCTGGTAAACTGCAAAGGGTTCAGATTGATCCTGTGAGGCAGCTTTCTTGTTCCGGAACTTCTCATCATCTGCCTTTGCCTGCTCCGGTGTTTTGATTCCCTGCTGATACCAGCGCTCAATAATTTTATCAATATAAGGAAAGGACAGCTTTGCAGTCTGGATGATACACTGCTCATAAGCGAGCTTTACCATTTCCTCACTCATGCCGCAATGCTCATGCCATTTATTCAGAAACTGCTCCTCATTCTGGCTCAGAGCGCGGTCGGTAATGCCCATGATTTTCCGAAGCGAGTGAAGATAGGAGGTTTTCTGCTCCTCGTTCTGTAAATATTGTTCCACAGCGTCCATGCTGTTAATTCCTTTTTCGTGCCAGGAAATTGCAACCTTTTCAATATAGTTTATATTACGCTTGTCCTTAGAGACGCAGTATTCCAAAAGCATCAGAATGACCTCGGGTGCAAATTTTAATCCGTCATAGAACCAATACAGCGTCTCCAGCTCGTTTGGAGAAAGCGGTTTTCCTAAAAGCTCCTGTGAAAGGGCAACTAAATCGGCAAGCGCCGGGTTTTCGGAAACTGCCAGCGGAGCTTCGTTTGGGGCATATGCCGGCCGGTGATCCCCGTTTTGCGTCTGCGGCTTTGAAAAATTGGCCTTTACCTGGTTTTCGCCCTGACAAAAGGTGATGACGTCATTGCATTCGGAAATCGCACCCACACTATTCCAATGCGCAAATGCCTGCAGCACGTCGCTTTCTAAAATATTCAGAGCGTTTGCAATCTCTGCATTACTGACCGACTGACCGTGGCAGGCAAGATTTAAGGCATATAAATACACCTTCACAAATATCCCGTTTGCATCCCTCATTAAATGCTCCACAAAATAGGATGAAACTGGAATAAAATCACGATTAACTGTAAATTTTGGCATAGCAATCTCCATTCCTGTGTAAAAATCTAAAATTTTCCTCGAATATCTGTTGACAGACTGAAAAAGATGTGATATAATCAAATATTGTATAATGATAAT
>RQCD01000187.1 GCA_008668455.1 Clostridia bacterium | reverse complement strand
CTCTTTGTACGGTTTAAAGAGCATATAGAGAATGAATGCGATTATCGCTATTGCTGCGATTAAACCGATAACGTTTACGCTGCCTGTGAACAATCCGCCTATCTGGTTGATACAAAGTGCAACCGCATATGCCAAAGCGCACTGATAACCGATAGCAAACCATGTCCATTTTGCGTTGTTCATTTCACGCTTGATTGCGCCGATTGCCGCAAAGCAAGGTGCGCAGAGCAGATTGAATACCAGGAAGGAATATCCGGTAACCGGGGTAAACACTGCCGCGAGCGTTGCATAGACGGATCTGTCGCCGCCGCCATAGAGAATACCCATTGTACCAACGATATTTTCCTTTGCCACAAGTCCGGTAATGGATGCAACGGCAGACTCCCAGTTGCCCCAGCCGAGCGGCTTGAAGATCCACGCGATTGCGTTTCCGACAGTTGCTAAGATACTCATATCCAGCTGATCCTCAGAAAGCATTCCGAAGCTGCCGTCTGCAAAGCCGAAATAGCTTGTGAACCATACCAGGATGGTTGACAGGAGGATGATCGTTCCCGCCTTTTTAATAAAGGACCAGCCGCGCTCCCACATACTTCTCAATACGTTTAAGAGGGTCGGCAGATGGTATGCCGGCAATTCCATAACAAACGGAGCAGGATCGCCTGCAAACATCCTTGTCTTTTTCAGCATGATACCCGAAATAACAATGGCTGCCATACCAACAAAATATGCAGAGGTTGCAACCCATGCCGAGCCGCCGAAGATTGCGCCTGCAATCATCGCGATAAACGGAACCTTTGCACCGCATGGGATAAAGGTTGTGGTCATGATCGTCATTTTCCGGTCGCGCTTGTTTTCAATCGTTCTGGATGCCATAATACCAGGAACACCGCAGCCTGTACCAATCAGCATCGGGATAAAGGATTTACCCGAAAGTCCGAATTTCCGGAACACTCTGTCCAACACGAATGCAATACGGGACATATAGCCGCATGCCTCTAAGAACGCTAAAAGCAGGAACAATACCAGCATCTGCGGAACAAAGCCCAATACCGCACCGACACCGGCAACGATACCGTCTAAGATCAGACCCGAGAGCCACTCTGCACAATTTGCTTTCTCCAGTGCGCCGCCGATCAATACCGGAATACCCGGAACCCAAACACCGTAGGCTGCCGGATCAGGCTCGTCAAAGCCGTTTTTCTCAAAGTATGCAACTGCGTCCTGATAGGTCATTCCAACGGTTGTTTCCTCCTCTGCATTTGCCGGAATTTCGTCATAATATGCAGTCATTTCATTGGTTGCGAGGGTTTCCTCGTCCTCCACCTCAACAGTTGCCTTTTTTGACGATGTCTCAAGGGCTTTCATATCTGCTAAAGCCTCGTCCGGATCTAATTCCTCATCGGTTACATCAATATCGGCAAATGCCTGTACTGCCTGACTTGCTGACGTATATTTATCGGCAGCCTCCTCATATGCCTTTGTTCCGATTCCGAACAGATGCCAGCCGTCTCCGAAAAGTCCGTCGTTTGCCCAGTCAGTTGCCATCGAACCAACGCCAACCATGGAGATATAGTATACTAAAAACATAATCACTGCAAAGATCGGAAGACCCAGCCAGCGGTTGGTAACCACCTTATCAATCTTATCGGAGGAGGAAAGCTTTCCGGCATTCTTCTTTTTGTAGCAGCTCTTAATGATGGACGCAATATATACATAACGCTCGTTTGTGATAATGCTTTCTGCATCGTCGTCGAGTTCCTTTTCCGCTGCCTGAACGTCTGCCTCGATATGCGCCATGATATCCTGCTTCACATTCAGCTTTTCAATCACCTTTTCATCACGCTCAAAGATTTTGATTGCATACCATCTCTGCTCGTCCTCCGGAAAATCGTGCAGGACTGCCTCCTCAATATGTGCAATCGCATGCTCTACCGCGCCGGAGAAGGTGTGCATCGGAACGGTTTTTCCGGTTTGCGCCGCTTTGATCGCTTCCTCTGCCGCCTGCATCACGCCGTCGCCCTTTAAGGCGGAAATCTCAACAATTTTACACCCTAATTCTCGTGAAAGCTCAGAAACATTGATCTTATCGCCGTTTTTCCGGACAACGTCCATCATGTTAATCGCAATCACCACCGGGATTCCGAGCTCGGTCAGCTGGGTGGTTAAGTAGAGGTTACGCTCCAGGTTCGTTCCGTCGATGATATTTAAAATCGCGTCCGGACGCTCGCCGATTAAGTAATTTCTTGCGACAACCTCCTCTAAGGTGTACGGAGATAAGGAGTAGATACCCGGAAGGTCGGTGATAACGACGCCGTCGTGCTTCTTTAATTTGCCCTCTTTTTTCTCCACCGTAACGCCAGGCCAGTTTCCGACAAACTGATTTGACCCGGTCAGCGCATTAAATAGTGTTGTTTTACCGCAGTTTGGGTTACCTGCCAATGCAATTCTGATATTCATACTTCCCTTTCCTTTCTGATTTCAGCACAGGCTGAAAATTATTTTACCTCAATCATTTCCGCGTCTGCCTTTCTGAGAGAAAGCTCATAGCCGCGCACGGTAACCTCCACCGGATCTCCCAGCGGAGCAACCTTTCTGATATGAACCTCAATGCCCTTGGTAATTCCCATATCCATCAGTCTGCGTTTTACTGCGCCCTCTCCGTGCAGCTTTACCACCGTAACGGTACTGCCGATTTTTGCATCCTTTAATGTGTTCATGTTTTCATCCATTCCTTTCTGAATACTCTAAAATTACACCATAATTCTGCGTGCCATTTCCTCGCTGATTGCAACCCGCGCTTCCTTCACGTTGACAATCACGTTCCCGTCAAATGCGCTCACAACCTGAACATTTCCGCCCACAACAAAGCCTAAATTTTCAAGATGCTTTTTCACCTCCGGGTTTCCTCCGATTTTCCGGATGATACTTTCCTCGCCAACCGGCGCTAAACTAAGCGGCATCATGGTAACCTCCGTTCCGATTAGACCTCTCTAACCAAGCTGTAAATTTAATAGTTAGCATTTGCTAACCTTCCACCAGTTAGTTTAGCATAACTAATCCCGTTTGTCAATACTTTCTTTTCATTTTTTTTTAATTTGTAGATATTAAATAAATTCTTTCCGTGATTCCGGCTTTTTTTGCCGTTATACTACAAGACTCAAACGCAATAGAACGCGATCAAATGTTTTGTTTTGAATAAAAATGTTCAAGAAAAGATTTGACAAATAAAAAAAATGCTGATATAATAATTAGGATAGACAGGAGAAACGAACCATGAAACAAAAAAGAATTGTAACGATACAGGATATTTCCTGCTTCGGAACATGCTCGCTGACCGTTGCGCTTCCGATTATCTCGGCTATGGGCATCGAGACGGTAATTCTTCCGACAGCGGTTTTATCCACGCATACCGGCGGCTTTCAGGGTTATACCTTCCGGGATCTGACCGGGGATATTTCCCCCATCGCGGCACACTGGAAACGTCTTGGGCTTTCCTTTGATGCGATCTATACCGGCTATCTGGGTTCCATTTCTCAGCTTTCGCTGATGGATCAGTTTTTCGACCAGTTCGCAAAGGAAAACACACTGACGGTGGTTGACCCGGTAATGGGCGACCATGGGCGGCTCTATTCCGGCTTTACCCCGGATTTTCCCAAAGCAATGGCAAAGCTGTGCGCCCGGGCGGATCTGATTGTACCCAATCTGACCGAGGCGGTGTTTCTCTTAGGGGAGGAATACCGGGAGCATTACACCGAGGAGGAAATCAAAGCTCTTTTGGTGCGTTTGGCGGGACTGGGTGCGAAAAACGTGATTCTAACCGGAGTCAGCTTTCGTGCGGCAGAAACCGGAGCAATGGCTTATTCTGCCGAAACCGGACGCTTCTTCTCCTATTATAATGAAAATGTCCCCTCCACCTTCCACGGGACAGGCGATATTTTTGCAAGCGTCTGCACTGGTGCACTGACGCACGGACTTTCTCTGGAGCAAACCGTGCAGCTTGCCGTGGACTTCACACTCTCCTGCATTCAGGCAACCGCAAAAAATGCGGACGACCGCTGGTACGGTGTGAATTTTGAAGTCTGCATTCCAAAGCTGATCAAACGGCTTGAGCAAATCAAGGACAAGGGAGACGTTTAACATTGGACTTTACAGCAATTGATTTTGAAACAGCAACCTCGTGCGGAAACAGTATTTGCAGCATGGGGATCTGTGTGGTTCGGAGCAACAGGGTCGTAAAAACCCTTGAAATTCTGATTCATCCCGAACCATTTGAGTTTAACGAATACAACATCAAAATCCACGGGATCACACCTGAGATGGTTGCCGACAAGCCGCGTTTCTGCGACTACTGGGATAAAATCCGTCCGTTTTTAGAAAACCAGCTCGTGGTTGCGCATAATGCGTCCTTTGATGTGGGCGCTTTGCGGACAACGCTCGACTATTACGGAATTGAATATCCCGTCTTTCGCTATCTCTGCACGGTAAAGCTTTCCCAAAAAGCATATCCGGAGCTTCCGGGGCATAAGCTAAATTATTTGGCAGACGCTTTGGAAATCTCCTTTCACCACCACCGCGCCGCAGACGACGCATACGTCTGTGCGGAGGTGCTTTTAAGAATTCTCCGGGATTTTAAGCTGAACACCTTAGAGGAGCTGGAGGAGCAGTTTGGAATCGGAATCGGCAGGGTTTACCCCGGCTGCTATGAGCCTTGTACGAAGAACAAGAAAAAATCCAAAAGGGAGGGAGCATAATATGTACTACATGATTGCAGGTCTGGTATTACTGGTTTCCTATTTAATCGGAAGTATTTCCGCGTCGATCTTAATTTCACGCAGAAACGGCGGCATGGACATCCGCGAGGAGGGCTCCGGAAATGCCGGAACGACCAATATGCTCCGCGTCCACGGAAAAAAAGCGGCAGCCTGTACGCTTCTGATTGATGTGGGAAAGGGTGTTTTTGCTGTTTTGATTGCGTCTGCGATTGACAGCGCGGTATCAGCCTCCCTGGATTTTTCCGGTCAATCCATCCTCTGCCGGCTGTTCTTCGGCGGACATTTGAAATATTTTGCCGGCATTTTCGCCGTTTTAGGGCATGATTTTCCGGTTTATTTCGGTTTCCGCGGCGGCAAGGGCGTTGCCACCAGTCTTGGCGTTGTGCTGGCAGCAAGCTGGCAGGTGGGACTGATTGTGCTGGCAGTTGCGCTCCTGGTGATGGTGATTTCACGCTATGTTTCACTCGGCTCTGTCTGTGCCGGTGTTCTCTATCCCTGCGCACTCTTAGCCTTTATGGCAGGCAGAGGCGAAATTGACGCAGTGGCAGTCCTCTCTGCCGTATTCCTGGGTGCACTCCTGATTGCAAAGCACCACACAAACCTGAACCGTCTGCTGCATGGAACAGAAAATAAGCTGTTTGCAAAAAAGGACAGATAATACCTTGTCTCCTCTGTTTAGGGGAGCTTTTGAAAAGTGTGTTTTGTCTTATAGCTTTGATCCCGGAAAAAGACAGAAGCTATAAAGCTTCCCCTGATATACTTCCCCGGATACACTCTCTCAAAAGCTCCCCCAAGCAAAGGTGGTATAGCCGACTGATGAATTGTCGGCTTTTATTGCATAGAAAGGATGGAGCAGAATGAAAATTGCAGTGATCGGATCGGGCAGCTGGGGAACGGCGGTTTCGGTTCTTTTAGCACGTCACGGCTACACGGTCTGTCTATGGAGCTATTTCCGGGAGGAAAGCGAGCGTCTTGCACGCGACCGGGAAAACAAGGAATTTTTAAAGGGCGTCAGATTTCCGGATCAGATTGTCTGTTCTCCGGATCTGGCAGTCTGTACCGCGGACGCGGATTTAATTGTGACAGCTGTTCCCAGTCCGGCAACGCGCCAGACTGCAAAGAGTCTTGCGCCCTATATCCGGAGCGGTCAGCCGATGGTGAATATTTCAAAGGGTCTGGAGGATCAGACGCTTTACCGTCTTTCCCAGGTTTACGCAGAGGAAATTCCGCAGGCGCGCCTCGCTGTGATGAGCGGTCCGTCGCACGCGGAGGAGGTGAGCATCCATCTTCCGACCACAAACGTTGCCGCATCGGCAGATGAATCTCTTTCAAGACTGGTGCAGGACGTCTTTATGGATGAGGTGTTCCGTGTTTACACCAGCCGGGATATGATCGGTGTGGAGCTTGGCGGCGCGCTCAAAAATGTGATCGCGCTTTGCGCCGGCATTTCGGACGGCTTAGGCTATGGCGACAACACCAAAGCCGCCCTCATGACGCGCGGTCTGGCAGAGATTACCCGTCTCGGCGTGAAAATGGGCGCCTCCCCCGAAACCTTTTCCGGTCTTTCCGGGATCGGCGATCTGATTGTGACCTGCACCAGCATGCACAGCCGCAACCGCCGCGCCGGCATTTTATTAGGTCAGGGAAAAAGCCTGCAGGAAACCCTCTCGGAGGTTCACATGGTGGTAGAGGGCGTGCATACCACTCATGCAGCCTACACACTCTCAAAAAAATATCAGGTGGAAATGCCGATTGTAGAGCAGGCATACGCCATTTTATATGAAGAAAAAAATCCGCGCGAGGCAGTCAATTCTCTGATGTGCCGCAGCAGAAAGCAGGAATAATGCCATGATGATAAGCTTAGGATACCTTTTCATTGGAATTGTAATTTTAGGAGCGATCGGGGGACTCATATGGACATTGTATCGTTAGTGTTATTAGCTGTCGGTCTTGCAATGGATGCGTTTTCCGTTTCCATCTCAAGCGGCATCGCCCTCCGAAGCCTAAAATTCCGGGATGCCGGGAAAATCGGCCTGTTCTTCGGAGTTTTTCAGTTTCTCATGCCCTGCATCGGCTGGCTTTTGGGAACAGGCTTTGCCGTCTATATCACAAGCTTTGACCACTGGATCGCCTTTATTCTCTTAGGCTTTATCGGCGGAAAAATGCTCTGGGAGGCGACGCATCCGAAAGAAGAAACCGTTTCCAATCCTCTGGATAACCATCTGCTTTTTATACTTGCCATTGCAACCAGTATTGACGCGATTGCGGTCGGAGTGACCTTTGCCAGCATGGGCATGACGCTTTTCGGCACGCTGACCGGTGCGCTCATCCCGGCATCCGCGTTCATCGGTG
>RQCD01000145.1 GCA_008668455.1 Clostridia bacterium | reverse complement strand
CTTTTTTTTACATCCCCTCTTATTTTTTATCTGAGATAGTATCCGAGATCGAATGCCTTCAAATTTACATCTAAGAATTTTTCCGGAACAGTCTGCCGGATGGTTTTAATCCAGTTTTCGTAAGGAATTTCGGATTTTTGCGCCATCACACCGATTAACACGACATTGACAGCCTTGATGTTTCCAGCTTCCTCTGCAAGTTTCACAGCATCCACCGTCACAAGCTTTACTTTTTTGGATATCTTCTCTGCAATTTCTGCCGGATATTCTGCCGCACCGGTAATGACCGGCATCGGATCGATTTCCTGGGTGTTTGCGATCATAGTTCCGTTTTTGGAGAGATAGGGGAGTGCACGGTATGCCTCAAGCATTTCAAATGCTAAAATAATATCTGCCTCTCCCCGGTCAATAATCGGAGAATAAACCTTTTCTCCGTATTTTACATAGGTCACAACGCTTCCGCCGCGCTGACTCATTCCATGCACCTCGGAAACTTTGACGGCATAGCCTTCATTAATGACGGTATTTCCTAAAAATATGCTGGCAAGCAGCGTTCCCTGACCGCCAACCCCGACAATCATAATTTGCTTTGTCATTTATTTTTTCCTCCCTTTTTAAACCTGAAAGAAAATTGTTCGCAGTGCCGCTTTTGAGCGAGGGTTGCGCTCAAGTCCAAATTTTTAATTTGGAAACGAGAGCCATGCAATAGCGTTCTAAATCTTTGATTTAGGTAATGCTACTGCTCCGAACATGAGTACTGCCCCTCACACAAAGGTAGTGCTGTGGGCAATTTTCTTTCAGGCATCCTCCTTGCTGATCGCCTTGAAAGGACATGCATTCATACATAAACCGCATCCGTTGCACTGCGTTTGGTCGATCACGATTTGTCCGTCTTTTTCCGAAATTGCCGGACATCCGAGTCTCATACAGACCTTACATTTTTTACAGTCTGCTCCAATCCTGCAGTGACCGGTATACTTCACGTTTTTCAGGAGTGCGCAGGGACGCTGTGCAATTATGACAGACGGTTCTTCTGCCTCAATTTCCGTTTTTACAACCTCCTCAAAATGCTTCAGGTCGAACGGATCGGCAACGGTGACGCGTTCCACGCCCAGCGCTTTGCAAAGATCCACCAAATCCACCTGTTTGGTCGGCTCTTTCCGGATGGTAAAGCCGGTGGTTGGGTTATCCTGGTGTCCGGTCATGCCGGTAATCGAGTTATCTAAAATAATGACGGTGTTATTGCCCTTGTTGTACACAATATCCACCAGACCGGTCATGCCGGAATGCATAAAGGTGGAATCACCGATCACCGAGACAAGCTTTTTGTTAAATTCCTTGCCGCGTGCCTTTGCCATACCCATTGCCGCACTGACGCTTGCGCCCATGCAGTAGGTGGTGTCAACGCTTGCAAGCGGTGCGACTGCACCTAAGGTGTAGCAGCCGATGTCACCCGAAACAACAAGTCCGAGTTTTTTTAATACATAGAATGTTCCGCGGTGCGGACATCCTGCACACATCACCGGAGGACGTACCGGAATCGGTTCGTCTGCACAGACAGCTTCCTTTGCTTCCTCGCCGAACACAGCCTTTTTAATCATGGTTGGTGTGTACTCGCCTAACAGCGTGAATACTTCTTTTCCGACTACCGACACACCGATAGAGCGGCAATGCTCCTCAATAAACGGATCTAATTCTTCAATGACATAAACCTGATCCATTTTTTCTGCAAAATCCTTAATCTTCTGCACCGGCATCGGATATGCCATGCCAAGCTTTAAAAAGCTTACCCGGTCGCCGAGCGCTTCTTTTGCGTACATATAGGAAATACCGGAGGTGATGACCCCGATTTTGGTTTTCCTGCTGTATTCCACCGTGTTTAAATCGGTGGTTTCTGCGTATTCGGTCAATTTCTTCATGCGATCCTCCACCACAACATGGCGCTTGATCGCATTTCCCGGCATCATGACATTTTTTGCAATATTTTTTTCATAGTCCTTTAAAGGGATCTCCTCCCGCGGACATTCCTCCACTAACCCCTGTGAGTGGGAGACACGCGTGGAAAGGCGCAGAAAAGCAGGGGTGTCAAACTCCTCGCTTAACTGGAATGCACGCTTGGTAAATTCCTTGCATTCTGCGCTGTCCGAAGGCTCTAACATCACGATTTTAGAGGCTTTTGCATAGTGCCGGGAATCCTGCTCGTTCTGCGAGGAATGCATGCCCGGATCGTCTGCAACGCAGAACAGCAGACCGCCGTTGACACCAGTATAGCTGACTGTAAAAATCGGATCGGCAACAACATTTAAACCGACATGCTTCATACAAGTCATACTTCTTGCGCCGGCAACCGACGCACCGATAGCAACTTCTCCGGCAACCTTTTCATTCGGCGACCATTCTGCGTAAATCTCGTCATACTTTACAATATTTTCTGTGATTTCCGTGCTGGGTGTACCCGGATAAGAGGCAACCACGCGAACGCCTGCCTCATATGCTCCGCGTGCTACCGCAGCGTTTCCAAGCATTAATTTTTTCATATTCCTTAATCCTTTCCACCAAAAAATCAAATAATTTTTGTTTTTTAGCGATGAGTCTGTGCGGCAACTAAGCTTTCTCCGCAATAGATTTCCCGAAGCTTCGGTTTTTCAATTTTTCCGGTCGGATTCCGGGGAACGTCTGCAAAGATGATTTTGTGCGGACGCTTATAGCGCGGCAGCTCCATGCAGAAATCCATAATTTCCTGCTCGGTGCAGGAGACATCCGGCTTTAATTCGATAATTGCCGCAGAAATTTCGCCTAAACGCTCATCCGGCAGACCAATAACCGCAACGTCCTTGATCTTATCATTTTTCCGTAAAAAGTCCTCAATCTGAACCGGGTAGAGATTTTCACCGCCTGAGATAATGACATCCTTTTTCCGATCCACCAGATAGATAAATCCGTCCGGATCTTCCTTCGCCATATCGCCTGTGTAGAGCCATCCATCCGATAAAACCTAGTAGGTTGCTTTTTCGTCATTATAGTAGCAAAGCATCACGCCGGGACCTTTCACGGCTAACTCGCCGACTTCGCCCTGCTTCACTGGGTTGTGATTTTCATCTACAATTTTTGTTTCCCAGCCGTAGCCGCTTTTGCCGATTGCGCCGACCTTTTCGATATTTTCTACCCCTAAATGTACACAGCCAGGTCCGATTGATTCGCTCAGACCGTAGTTTGTGTCGTACTGGTGGTTTGGAAATATCTTTTTCCAACGCTTAATCAGGCTGGGAGGAACAGGCTGTGCGCCGATGTGCATTAAGCGCCACTGCTCCAGATGATAGTTTTCAAGCCGTACCTCACCGCTGTCAATCGCATCTAAAATATCCTGCGCCCAAGGTACTAAAAGCCAAACGATTGTGCAGTGTTCCTCTGAAACTGCCTGCAAAATCCATTCCGGCTTAACGCCCTTTAACAGGACTGCGCGAGATGCAGAAATCAGACTTCCGAACCAGTGCATTTTTGCACCGGTATGGTAAAGCGGAGGAATGCATAAAAAGACATCCTCTCTTGTCTGCCCGTGATGGTTTTGCTCCACCTTTGCCGCATGCATCAGGCTCTGGTGGTTATGCAGAATGGCTTTCGGAAAGCCGGTTGTGCCGGAGGAAAAGTAGATTGCCGCGTGATCCTCATCTGTCAGCGGAACATCCGGAGTTTTGGAGCTGCAGTAGTTCACTAAAACGTCGTAGCTTTCTGCAAAGGTCGGGCAATCCTCGCCGACATAAAACAGCTGCTTGACATTTGGCAAGCGTTCGCAGATTTCCTCCACACGTCCGATAAATTCTGCACCGAAGATCAGAACGTCCGATTCGGCTAATTCCACACAATACTTAATTTCCTGCGCTGTGTAGCGGTAGTTCAGCGGAACGGCAAGGGCGCCTGCCTTGAGTGCGCCGAAATAGATCGGCAGCCACTCAATGCAGTTCATCAGAAGAATCGCAACCTTGTCGCCCTTTTTAATGCCGCGGCTTAAGAGCAGGTTTGCAAAGCGGTTTGCTTTTTTGTTAAATTCAGACCAGGTCATTTCCTGTCTTGTTTTTTTTGCGTTGACCGTTTCGATCAGGGCATATTCGCGCCAGGTTACCTTGCTTTTTTCCATCAGCTGCGGATTTAATTCCACTAAGCTGATCTCGTCCGGGTATTCGCGCGCATTTCTTTCCAATAATTCTGTAATCGGCATGTCTTGTTTCCTTCCTTACTTATAGATCTTTTCCAGTGTTTCTCTTGGGATTGGCTTTGAAAACCAGCTTACCACCGGAACAACAATTAAGGAAACCGCCATGGCTAACACGCCCAGCTCCGGAGATTTGGAGACTGCGGCGGAAAAGCCGGAGGTTGCGGTAATTGCGACGGTTGGCAGTGCAACGGTTAAAATTCCGGCAATCATGCCTGCCCATGCGCCCGTTTTTGTTGTCCGTTTGGAGTAGATACCCCAGATGTATGCACCAATAAAGCAGCCGGAGACAACACCCCAGGAGAAAGACATAATATTTACGATAATTGTAAAGTTCATCGTTGCAAACAGGTAAGAAAGTGCAACAAAGAGGAAACAGAGCGCTCTTGTGACGCGCACCTGATTTTTTTCATTTTTTACTTTTTTCACTTCCGGCAAAAGGTCAACCGATACGGCAGATGCGGAGGTCAAGACTACGGATGCCAGCGTCGACATCGACGCAGAAAGAAGCAATACCATAATGACCGCTAAAATCACCATTGTGGAGGAATGCTTTCCTAATGCCTCAATCAGCATAGAGGGGATGACAAAGTCCTTGCCGCCCTCCGGGAGCTGGTTTTGCAGAACAAGCCGGGAAAGAGAACCGATTAAGTACGCACCGCAGCCGATGATCAGGCAGAATGCAGTAGAAATTACGATTGCCTGCTTAATGGATTTTTCATCGCGGATGGCATAATATTTTGTCACCATCTGCGGCAGACCCCATGTTCCGAAGCTTGTTAAGAGAATGTTTACGCAAAGAAATTTCCAGTTCATGCCGCCAAATGGGTGTACCAATGCTGCGCCGGTGATACCGTCGCCGTTATCAGCAATCTGCGAAAGCCGAGAAAAGCCCTCGGAAAGCCCGCCGACTGCATCCGTTTTGAACACGGCAAATACCATTGCAAATACGCCTAAGATCATGATAATTCCCTGCACAAAGTCGGTGTAAGCGGTTGCAACATAGCCGCCTAAAACAAGGTAAATTGCCGTTAGAACTGCGATAATCAGCATGCAGTAATTCACCGATACAGACGGGAAAATCGTGTTAAACATTGAACCCAGTCCTTTGTATACTGCTGCGGAGTACGGCACTAAGAAAATGAAGATGACCAGTGCGGCAAAAATTTTCATACCCTTAGACTGAAATCTTGCCTCAAAAAATTCCGGCATGGTTTTTGCAGAAAGCGTATGCGTCATGCTTCTTGTCCGCTTAGCTAAGAGCAGCCAGGCAAGCATACAGCCTAACACCGCATTGCCAACACCAATCCAGATACTGCCGATTCCGATATCCCAGCCGTGCTTTCCGGCATAGCCGATGAAAATCACTGCCGAGAAATAGGAGGTGCCGTATGCGAATGCGGATACCCACGCACCGATATTTCTTCCGCCTAATAAAAAGCCGTCCATAGTTTTCGTTTTGCGGTAGCTGTAAATCCCTATCCCTACCATAAGAACCGAAAATAAGACGAGCGCAGCCATTGTTAGTGACTGAATTTGATGTAGTTTTTCCATGTTTCTCTACCATCCTTCCATGATACAAATAAAATTTTTTTCTTCCGCAAAACGCCTGCGGATTCTACCGGACTTCCGTCCACTACATACATAAGGGAGCTACAAAACCCTTATAAAAAATATTATATCACACTCTTTTCAAAAATGGAAGAGTTTTTTTAAAAAAATTGCTGAAAAAAGCAAAAATATTGCTTTTTCCAGCAAGAACTACTGAATATTCATATCCTTCATCACTTCATATAGCTTTCCGATCGCCTTTTTTTCGATTCGGGAGACATAGGAACGCGATATGCCGAGAAGCTCTGCAACCTCCTTTTGGGTTTTGCGCTTATGGTTGTGCAGACCGTACCGCCAGCAGAGAATGTCGTATTCGCTTTTTTTTAAGACCTTTTTCATTACCTGATGGAGCGCCTGTGCGTCAAATTTTGCCGAAATCAGATCTCCGATGTCCTCATCGCCGGAGGGGAGGATGTCGGAAAGGGTCATGCTGTTTCCTTCTTTATCCGTTCCAATGGTTTCCTCCATGGAAATATCACCGTTTGTTTTCTTTTCTGCACGCAGGCTCATCAGAATCTCGTTTTCGACGCAGCGCGCAATATAGGTTACAAGCCGGGAATTCTTCTCCGGGTTAAAGGTGTTGATCCCCTTGATCAGACCGATTGTGCCAATCGAAATCAGATCCTCTGCGTTGTTTTCGTTGCTGTATTTTTTTGCAATATGAGAGACAAGCCGCAGATTGTGTTCCACCAGCCGGTTTCGTGCTGCGGCGTCGCCCTCCTGTAATTTTTGCAAGCACTCCCGTTCCTCTTTTGGGGAAAGCGGCTTTGGAAACGCATTGCCGCTTGTAATATATCCGGCAAGAAACCATAGCTGTTCTAAAAACCTCCAAAAAAGCGATAACATTTTTCTCATCCTCTCCATAAAAACAGGCTATGCTATTTATATGAAGAAATCTGCCGGAACTTTCCGGAAGGGATGTACTAAAATGTCTGGTAGGAATAATTTTCGTTTTCATAGGAGAGGGAGAGACTGCTGCTGTAGTATACCGTCTGATCCTCAGTTACAAAAACGGCATCTGCCCCAAATTCCTTTAAAAGTGTCTGACTCTCGCTATAGCCTAAGAGAAAGCATGCCGTAGAGAGCATATCCGCTTCGGACGGATCGGCTGAAATAACGGTCACCGAAAGCAGTCCGCTTTTGGAGGGCATGCCGGTGTAGGGATTTAAAATGTGATGATAGCGCACGCCGTTTTCCTCAAAATATCGCTGGTAGCTGCCGGAGGTGATCACTGCTTTATTATAAACCTGGAGTGTTCCGATTAAGGAATCCGGATCGGACGGATCCTGAATACCGATTTCCCATGCGGATTTATCCGGACGCGTTCCGAGCGCGTAGGTGTTACCGCCCAGGTTGATCAGAGCAGAGTTAATGCCTTCTTTTTTTAGGAGCGCAAGAAGATCCTCCGTTGCCGCACCCTTGGCAATGCCGCCTAAATCCAATCGCTGTCCGGATTTTGAAAGGGAGGCGGTATTCGCATTTTCATCCAGGGTGAGGGAATCTAATCCGATTAAATGCAGCGCCTGTGTCAGCTCCTCCTGCTCCGGAACTCGTGCAGAATCCGTTCCGATTCCCCATGCCTTTACCAGTGCACCGACTGAAATATCAAAAAAACCGTTTGTGTCCAGATACGCTCTTTTCGATTCTGCCAAAAGCTTTGCTGTTTTTTTATGGATCGGAACAGCTTCACCCGAACCTGCTGCGCGGTTGATCTTAGAAATGTCGCTTTCCTCCCTGGTTGGAGAATAGAGTGCGTCATCCTCCCGCAACAGCTTGTGGCATTCCTCTAAAATGCGGTCTCCGTCTCCGGAGGTTACAACCGTAATTTCTGAAATGGTGTCAAAGGTATCAAATATTTGCAGCCTACAGCTTTTTTCGCGGTGCGCAGATGTTGCCGATAAAAATACCAACGCCGCTGCCGCCATCCCTGCCGCACGTAAGCCTGCCTGTTTCCACATAATTTATGCCCCCTTTTCCTTTAAATACTGTTTCAGCAGAAATGCACAGAAATAGGGAAAGGTATATACCTGATCGCTATATCCGATGTTTGCATTTGCCAGCTTGATGCCGTAGTGAATATCCTGATAACGGTCATTGTCAATTAACGCATGCAGAGATTTTGATCGACCGTTAGCAGCTTTCACCTCAACCGGAATCAGATCGGAGGCGGTGCGGACAAAAAAGTCCTCCTCTAAAGTGGAATTTTCGCGTTTATAATAGTACAAATGCAGACCGCTTTTCACAAACGCCTCTCCCACAATATTCTCAAATAAAGCGCCTTTGTAAACGCCGAGATTTTTGTTGGCTCTCAAATCGTCCTGCGCTTCTTCGTCCAGCATGGCAACCAGAAGTCCGGTATCGGCAAAATAGATTTTATATTTTGTTTCATCAAAATTGCCCTTTAAAGGCAGTTCCGGAAAGTTCAGCTGATAACAGATGTTGATAATGCCGCTGTCTGCCAGCCATTCAATACAGCCGCGGTAATCCTTAAATCTTGCGCCGGAGGCAACCTTTGAAATCTGAAATTTTTTGTTTTCCTTTGCAAGCTGGGGCGGAATCTGATGAAACACATTCAAAATTCTTGTCTGGTCAAGTCCCTCTGCGTATTTTCGGATATCCTCTTTGTAGTCGGCAATGAGCTGCCGCTGGGTTTCGAGCGACCCCTCAAAGGTTCCTTTTTCAATATAGTCGCGCACAACCGCCGGCATGCCGCCCAGAATACAGAAATCGAGAAATAAAGAATTTAGTACATGCATTTCCAGGTTTTGAAAAGGGGTCAGCGATTTCATGTGATTCAGAATGTCCGAAATAAAATCCTCGCCGTAACCTTTTGCCCATAAAAATTCTTCAAAATCCATTGAATTCATTTCGTATTCTGTTTTTTAGCCGACACTGTTG